>JAGDMX010000053.1 GCA_017860725.1 Chloroflexota bacterium
CACGTTAAACAGGATTTCTGCAAAGCGGCTACGGTAAAAGTTGCCTGTGCAAAGGAAGAGTAGGTTTTTTGTTAGCAAAACAATTTCTCTAGATCGGTGTTTCTTAATTGACAGATGTAATCTGCTGCATTATAATTTGAGTGACGTTCACACATCTCACACTGCATTTTACTGGAAGGTGGTGCGGAGAGGATTTATAGGAATATAAAATCGATCGCAATGAAGGCCCTGACCTGGCTTGACAGTGATCGTGAGCGTCTGCCAGGTTTTTTTGTCCCAGAGGCCGGTAATCCTTACCGGCACGACGGAAGGAGGTGAGAAGGTTGACATCGGTAAATTTGCGCCCAAATGAGTCGCAAGACCAGCTGCTAAAGCGTTTTCGCAAAAAGGTGGCGAAAAGTGGTATCTTGAGCACGGTGCGACGAAAACGGTGGTTTGTTTCTAAGAGTGAGCTGCGCCGTATCCAGAAAAAGAAATCGATTCGACGCTTCAAGCGCCGGACTCCCAGGGATTCGGAACCAGCATAGCTCGTTCGATAGTTAGATTTTGAGGTGTACATGGCTAAAGAAGAAGGCAAAATTCAGGTTGAAGGAACGGTAGTGGAGGCTTTGCCCGCTACACAGTTTAAGATCCGCATGGACAATGGGCATGAGGTGCTGGCGTACTTATCCGGCAAGATGCGCAAACATTATATCCGCATCTTGTTAGGAGACCGGGTACGCATGGAAATGTCGCCTTATGATCTGACCCGCGGACGGATTGTGTATCGCCATAAGAAGTACTCTGGTGTACCTGAAGCTGAGGCCGAAGTAGAAGTGTAAGCCCTGGCTCATCCTGGTATTATTCTGCCAACAAGAATGATGGTGGAGAGTCGCACCGCGACTCTCCACCATCTTTTATTAATGGAAATTCGGGACCGGTAAATCCTGTCTGAAAACTCTGATTGGCTCGCAGTGCAATTTGCTTACGGTGTGTAGCGAAAATCGAATGAGCTGAGAACTTTAATGTAGTTAGCTCGCTCAAATGCCGCCGGTTCAGCGACCGCCTGCTGACTCATACTGCCTTTCATCTGCGTGATCGACTCGTATTCATTCACTTCCATCCAGGATTGAATGCCCGCAAGCAGTTCTGCGGCATGCCCAATCCCGTACTTTAGCAGCGTAGATGCCATCATGCAGGCGCTGGCGCCTGCCATTGTGGCTTTGATGATGTCCTCAGGTGTGTGGATACCGCTCGTCAGGGCAAAGTCTACGGGTATGCGTCCATACAGGATCGCAATCCAGCGCAGCGGCAGGCGGAGTTCTTGCGAGCTGCTTAACACTAGTCGGGGTACTACCTCTAGCTCATCCAGATCAAAATCAGGTTGGTAAAAACGATTGAACAGCACCAGACCATTGACGCCTGCTTCTGTCAACCGTTTGGCGAAATTGGGCAGGGCGGTGAAGAATGGGCTGAGCTTGACCGCGATAGGAATCTTAATGCTAGCTCGGATCGAGCGCACCAGGTCAATATATCGATCTTCGAGGGCGCTGCTGGTCATTTCTGGGTCGGTGGGTAGGTTGTAGATATTGAGCTCCAGGGCATCCGCGCCGGCCTCCTGGATCTTGTGAGCATATTCAATCCAGCCACCGTTAGTGATCCCATTCAGGCTGCCAATCACTGGAATCTCTACCGCCCGCTTAAGGTTGTATAGATTCTCGACGTAAACTTCGGGACCAATGTTGTACTGTCGTAGATCGCTGTAGGCGGTCAGATCGGGGAGGTATGTCATCGCCTCGGCAAATGAATCCGTCCCTTGGGATAAATCACGGTGAAGGCGAAGGCTGTCAGCGATGATTTGCTCTTCGAAGAGCGAGTACATGACGACTGCTGAAACTCCGGCGTCTTCGAGCTGGCGAACGATTTCGATCTTCTGCGAAAGCGGCGAGGCGGAGGCGACCAGGGGATTTTTAAGTGTCAAGCCTAGATAGTTTGTAGTCAGGTCAACCATAAAGTGCTCCTTATGTTCCAGATGTAAAGTGGGAAGGGGATCAGGGCGATTATCCTGATCCCTTCTCTCAAGTGTTATTCCTTGGCGTCATTGCCGCCATCGTAGTGCATGGCTGCCATTTGCTGGTATAGAGCCCAACGACTTTGGACATCCTTCTTAGCCAGCTTCATCAGCGCTTCAGCCCGTTGCTCATCGCTCTGCAATAGCATGCGGTAGCGAGTTTCATTGTAGGCGTATTCTTCAAAGGGGATGGTCGGCTCTTTGGAGTCGATGGACAGTGGGTTCTTGCCTTGGGCGCTCAACGCCGGGTTGAAGCGGTACAGCGGCCAGAAGCCAGATTGGACAGCCAGTTTTTGTTGTTCAAGGCCTTTGATCAGATCATAGCCGTGGGCAATGCAGTGGCTGTAGGCAATGATGATTGAAGGACCATCGTAGGCATCCGCTTCCAGGAAAGCCCGCAAGGTTTGCTGATCGTTGGCGCCGAACGCCACCCGAGCTACGTACACATACCCGTAAGCCATGGCGATCATCCCCAAATCCTTCTTCGGCAATCCTTTGCCCTGAGCAGCGAATTTAGCCACCGCAGCCCGTGGCGTTGACTTCGAGGCCTGCCCGCCAGTATTGGAATAAACTTCGGTATCAAGCACCAACAGGTTGACATTGCGTCCAAGCGCCAGGACATGATCCAGGCCACCGTAGCCGATGTCGTAAGCCCAGCCATCGCCGCCCACAATCCAAACACTTTTCTTGACCAGTTCATCAGCGATGCTGAGCAAGTCACGTGCTTTGGCGTCGTTGACGCCTGCCAGGCGTTCTTTGAGCAGCTGAACCCGCTTTCGCTGAGCGAGGATGCCCGTCTCGGTTGATTGATCTGCAGTTAAGAGCTCATCAACCAGTGTTTCGCCGATCTTCTTGCTGAGCTGTGGCAGGAGCTCGCGTGCGTATTCAAGGTGTTTGTCGATAGTCAGGCGGAAGCCCAGCCCAAACTCGGCATTGTCTTCAAAGAGCGAGTTTGCCCAGGCAGGACCGCGCCCATCATGATTGGTTGCCCAGGGGGTGGTGGGCAGATTTGCGCCATAGATTGACGAGCATCCAGTTGCATTGGCTACGATCGTTCGGTCACCGAACAGTTGGGTGAGCAGTTTCAGGTAGGGCGTTTCACCACAGCCAGCGCATGCCCCCGAGAACTCAAATAGAGGTTCTAGCAGAGAAGCGTCCTTGATCTGGCCAACATTGATCTTGGTGCGATCAATCTCCGGCAGGGTCACAAAGAAGTCCCAGTTGGCATTTTCGCGCTCACGGATGGGAGGCTGTTCGGTCATGTTGATCGCCTTGCGCCCCACCTGGGTCTTGTCCTTAGCCGGGCAGACTTCCACACACAACCCGCACCCGGTGCAGTCTTCTGGTGACACTGCCAGGGTGTACTTTTGATCCGAAAACTCCTTCCAGCGTGCGGGTGTAGATAGAAATGAAGCCGGCGCTTTTTTAAGCAGGCTTGGGTCATAGATCTTTTCGCGGATGACCGCATGTGGGCAAACAAATACGCACTTACCACATTGGATACATACCTCTGGTTCCCACACAGGAATTTCCAGGGCGATGTTACGCCGTTCCCATCGAGCAGTAGCGCTCGGGAAGGTGCCATCGACTGGGAACGCGCTCACTGGAAGATCGTCGCCGCGCCCCGCAATGATCTCGCCAAGTACCTCGCGCACAAATACGGGGGCCTGTGCGGAAACTGGAGGGTGTACAGTCAGCTTGCTGGTGACTTTGTCCGGAACCTTTACTTCAAAAAGGTTGGCGAGGGTCTGATCGACTGCCTCATAATTGCGCTTCACCACAGCTTCGCCGCGCTTGCCGTATGTCTTCTTGATGGTGTACTTGATCGATTTGATCGCCTCGTCGCGGGGCAAGATGCCGCTGATGGCGAAGAAGCAGGTCTGCATGATGGTATTGATGCGTCGGCCCATTCCGGTGTCTTCAGCCACCTTGTATCCGTCAATGACAAAGAAACGCAGTTTCTTCTCAATAATAGTTTTCTGGACTTCCTGGGGCAGCATATCCCAGACTTCGTCCGGTCCAGCGCTGCTATTAAGGAGAAAGACCGCCCCTGGGGAAGCATACTTGAGCACATCGTAGCGCTCTAGGAAGTTGAACTGGTGGCAGGCTACGAAGTTAGCGTCACTGACCAGATAAGGGGCGTGGATCGGGCGCGGGCCAAAACGTAGGTGAGATATGGTGATCCCGCCAGATTTCTTGGAGTCGTAGACGAAGTATCCCTGTGCGTAGTTAGGTGTTTCCTCGCCAATGATCTTAATGGAGTTCTTGTTGGCGCCGACCGTGCCATCTGCTCCTAGACCGAAGAAAACGCAGCGCACTGTATCCGCGGTTTCGACCGAGAAAGTTGGATCGTACGCGATGCTGGTCATGGTTACATCGTCATTGATCCCAACTGTGAAGTGTTTGCGTGGGCTGGCTTTTCCCATCTCGTCAAATATGCCTTTGACCATGGCCGGAGTGAACTCCTTCGACGATAGACCGTAACGTCCGCCAATGATCTTGGGTGATTTTTCGAAGGGCGCTATCCCCTTGTCCAGGGCTTCCTGGATGGCTGTGACGGTATCCATGTAGAGTGGTTCGCCAGTCGCTCCAGGTTCCTTGGTGCGGTCCATGACAGCTAGTACCTTCACACTGGCAGGCAAAGCTTTGACGAAATGCTCGACTGAGAAAGGACGATACAGGTGGACAGTGACAACGCCAACTTTTTCACCCCTGGCTTCCAGGAATTTAACCGTCTCTTGGGTTGTTTCAGCGCCTGATCCCATAATGATGATTACTTTTTCAGCATCCGGCGCGCCGGTGTAGTCGAACAGATGATAGTCTCGCCCAACAAGCTTGCCAAATTTTTGCATGGCGCGCTCAACGATTTGTGGACAGGCTTCATAGTACTTATTGATTGTTTCGCGTGCCTGGAAAAACACGTCCGGATTTTGGGCAGTACCGCGGATATATGGGTGATCTGGAGAGAGGCCCCGGGCACGGTGGGCATGCACCAGCTTCTCGTCGATCATCGCCCGTAAATCATCATCAGTCAGTTGTTCAATCTTATTGACCTCGGACGAAGTTCGGAAACCATCGAAAAAGTGCAGGAAGGGTATCCGCGCTTCCAGTGTCGCAGCTTGCCCGATCAATGCGAGATCATGTGCTTCTTGAACGGAGCTGGATGCCAGCAATGCAAACCCGGTCGATCGGGTGGCCATAACATCCGAATGGTCTCCGAATATCGAGAGGGCGTGGGTCGCCAATGTACGCGCTGACACGTGAAAGATAGTTGAGGTCAACTCGCCGGCGATCTTGAACATATTGGGGATCATCAACAGCAGACCTTGTGAGGCGGTGAATGTGGTGGTTAGTGCGCCAGTTTGCAAGGCGCCATGCACCGCTCCTGCCGCGCCGCCCTCGGATTGCAATTCCACAACCAGGGGAACGGTCCCCCAGATGTTCTTCTTCCCCACTGCAGACCAGGCATCTGCGTATTCCCCCATGCTGGATGAAGGCGTAATTGGGTAAATGGCAATGACTTCGTTGATTCTGTGAGCAACCAGTGCAACTGCCTCATTACCTTCGACAGTGATAATGGGTCTTTTCATAATTCAATCTCCATGGCTCGATTATTGCACCACATTTGTGGCGCGTATTTGATTTCTCTTATGGGAAACAGCTAATCGCTTCCCAATCTAGTAGTTTAGCCTCACTTGTCATGTTTACCTAGTTATATATGACACTGAAAACACCTGTGACCTGTCACATTATTGGTAAACTCTACACTTTTGTAAACCTACTTGACCAGTCTGATTTAGGCATATACAATGAACAAAGCAGTCATGATCAACTTATGCTATACTTAGAACATGGAATCTAACAACCATATCTGGCGGATCTGGGCAAATAACCTGCACCGGTGGGGGTTACAGGATATCTTTGCGACATTTCTTGAATCCGCAGGTCCGTTGGCGATCCTGGGTGCCCAACTGGTCTATTTAGGTCAGCCTTTATTAAATGGTAGCGCATCTGCGGATCATCTGAAAGCAGCCGCCAATATGCTGGAAGATACTGATCAGAGAAAAGCCTTTGTCTCCTATCTGCGCGAGGAATCGGTCCAGTGAACTTCCCTGAATTAATGGGTCTCGCCTTTGTGGGTTTATTTTTGGGTCTTATGCTGGGTTCAGCATTCTACTATCGCAATCGGCCAGCTCCATTTGTCCGCCAGATACCAGCTTTTGGCCGGGTGCGGCGGGCTATTGGCTTGGCAGTCGAGGCTGGTAGTCGCTTGCACCTCTCTCTGGGCAGGGGGAATTTGATCAGCACGCGCAGCGCGGTTGCATTTGTTGGTTTGAGCATCTTGGATCGCATTGCCCGTTCGGCGGCAGCCAGCGATCGCCCGCCTGTAGCCACCTCCGGAGAGAGCACGTTAGCTATTCTGTCACAGGACACCTTGCATGATGCTTCGAAGTTTATGGGGGCGGATTACGATCCTCTGCGTGGACAATTAACTGGTCTAACCCCGTTCTCTTATGCGGCGGGTGCAGCTTCCCTTATCCATGACGAAGCAACGGGTGCCAGTCTCCTTCTCGGGAGTTTTGGTAGCGAAGTAGCCCTGATTACAGAGGCAGGCGATCGCACAGAAAGCCTGACTCTGGCAGGGACAGATAATCTCACGGGTCAGGCAGTGCTTTATGCAACTGCACAAGAGCCATTGATCGGTGAAGAAACTTACGCAGGTGGGGCATACATGGGTGCAGGCGGGATGCATCAGGCCAGCCTGATCGCCCAGGATATCTTCCGTTGGGTAATTATCCTGGCTCTCTTGGTTGGGGCAGTCCTGAAACTGGTTGGTGTTCTGTGAAGTTTCCCTTCAGTGTTGCTGTTGCGATTGGGATTGGATTAATCACGCTGGCAGGGTATTTCCTGAATATTCCAGTTCTTCAGACCTTGCGCATGGCGTTGATTGAATGGGCGACCACCCTGGCGGCAGTAGCCCTATTAGTTGGAATCGCCAATTTGTTCACAATCCACTGGAATAAATTGACTTCTGGCAAGGTGGGCGGACTGTACTCCGCCATCCTGATCGTTTCTTTAGTCCTTACCCTCGGAGTGGTTGGCTGGTTTGGACCCACGCACACCTACTCGAAGTGGATTTTCAACAATGTCCAGCTGCCAGTCGAAGGCAGCTTGCTGGCATTGCTGGCTGTTATTTTGGTCGTGGCTGGAGTACGTCTGCTTCGTTTGCGCTCGAGTATGCTCTCGATCATCTTCATTATCACGGCCATGGTCATTCTTTTGGCTACTGGACCTCTGTTCGGGATCTCTGTCCCTGGCTTGACTGAGCTGCGCTCCTGGATCGCTCAGGTGCCGGCAATGGCTGGGGCGCGCGGTCTCCTGCTGGGGATTGGGTTAGGAATTGTCGCTGCTGGCTTACGAGTCCTGATAGGTAGCGACCGGCCTTACCGGGGATAATAACGAATGGCGGAAATTAACTGCCCGTTATGTGGTAAAGCCAATCCAGATGATTTTGAAGTCTGCCAGTATTGCCAGGCCAGGCTTAAACCTTTGCTTGCTCCTGATTCTGCTGAAGAGAACTCACTTCCCCAGGATGAAACAGGCGTAGAAGAACCCACCTCTCCCGCTGCCGCGGAAATACCTGAATGGTTGCAGGAATTGCGTCAGGATGAGGACTCCCTGGAATTAGAACCGGAACGATCTTCAGATGAGCTGGCTGCGGATATATCGGAAGCGACCGGAGATGCGGGATCAATCCCCACGGGTACGCCCGATTGGATTTATGAAGTAGAGCAAGAAACGCAACGGGATTTCGATCACATTGAGCCTCCACCGCCGTCTCCTGCTGAGCCAGGCCCGGAACCAGCTGCTCTGCCGGATTGGTTGGAGTCAATCCGGCTTGGTCTGCATGGTACACCCGGTCTTGCGTCATCCCAGGCGACAGAGCCCGTAGAAAGCACTGGACCATTAGCAGGTCTGCGGGGAGTGCTGGCTGCAGATGCGCTAATTTCCCGTTCGCGCGGCCCTGCAACACGTCCTGCTAAATTGCGAGTCTCGGCCAATCAGTTGGTGCATATTGACTTGCTGAGAGAGTTGGTTGAGAGCGAAGGTAAATCGCAACCTCTCCCCCAGAAACCATCAATTTCCTCAGAACATATCCTTCGTTGGGGGATTGCCCTCGCTGTTTGCCTGGCAGTGGTTTGGTCAATTATTTTCCCAGGCCAACCGGCTGCCCTGCCAGCCTTTCAGGAAGAGACAGCTGAGCTTAATCGTCTCATTGAGCAGTTGCCAGACGGGGGGCAGGTGCTGGTTGCTTTTGATTATGAGCCAGGCGAGTTTGCCGAATTGGATGCTGCTGCGAGTGCTGTCATCGATCACCTGATGATCCAGGGGGCTTACCTGACTCTGGTTTCTACCACACCATTGGGTCCAGTTCTGGCAGAACGCTTCATCGAGGAGCTGCAACCGGTTCACCATTACACAGCCGGAGTGCAGTATGTTAACCTGGGATACATCCCCGGGGGAACGGCAAGCCTGGTAATGTTGACTGGAAACATGCCACGCGCCCTGCCATACACCATTGAAGGGCTGGCGGCGTGGGGAAGCGAATCTCAACCCGTACTTCCTCCTCTGCAAGGCATCCAGAACGTTGGCGATTATGACTTAGTCATGGTGTTGGTAGATGATCCGGATGTAGCCCGTGCCTGGGTCGAACAAGTAGAACCTTTCATAAGCAGTTCTTCTCCCCAGGGAAGTTTGGGGATGGTGATCAGCGCCCAGCTCGAACCGATAATCCGACCATATTATGATGCCAACCCCCGCCAGGTCCATGGATTTGTGGCAGGATTACGCGGCGGGGCATCTTACGCCCGTTTGAATGGTCGGGAAGAACTGGTCCGCTCCTATTGGGACTCTTTTGGGGTGGGCTTATTCATGGCAGTTTTACTCATGCTGGTTGCCGGTTTGATGTACTCGACATATCCGCTACTCACCCGCCCTTCTAAGTCTGATAGCGAGGTGAAGGGATGAGCAACCTGGATATTTTTGGGGCAATCCTGGGTTTTGCGCTCACCTTAATGGTTTTTAGTTACTTAATTGGTGACAATCCGCTTTTTCGGGTTGCTATTCACATATTTATTGGCGTGACTGCTGGTTTTGTGTGCATTATTGTGATCAATAATGTCCTTCTGCCTCGCATGATTGTTCCCTTGATCAGCGGGTCTATGGAAGAGAGACTGCTGGCGATCATCCCTATGCTGCTGGGTTGGCTGTTGCTTACCAAGATTTCGCCTCGTTTGGCGACTTTTGGAAATATTCCGGTGGCTTTCCTGGTAGGAGTAGCGGCAGCAGTCGCCATTGGTGGGGCAGTTCTCGGCACCCTGTTTCCTCAGATCAACGCCACCATCGCCATCTTCGACTTGACTACCAGCCGAGGGTTTGATACCAATAAAGGCCTGCAGTTAGTGAACGGGATTATTATCCTCGTGGGCACCGTGACTACCCTGGCCTATTTCCATTTCGGAACCGGGCCACAACAGGCTAACCCAACTGGATTACAGTCCTTATTGAGAGGCTTTAATCAGGTTGGGCAAGTATTTATCGCCATTACCTTTGGATTTTTGTTTGCTGGAGTTTACAGCGCGGCGATGGTAGCGCTGGTAGAGCGGCTCAGCTTTATTGTCGATTTCTTAAAATCCGTGTTACTACCACTACTCTCCTCTTAATTATGACTGCAAATCCTCAACAAGATGGTGCTTCTCTTCTGGCTATCGACGTGGGTGAAATTCACACCCGTGCAGCGCTTTTTGATGTGGTTGAAGGACGTTACCGTTTTCTGGCATTTGGCTCAGCGCCTACCACCGTCGCTGCGCCATATCACCATGTCGGAGAAGGTATTCGAAAGGCGCTCGGCCAGTTGGAAGAGATCACCGGGCGTACGCTGGTTGGAATGGATGAACGCCTGGTCATGCCCGAGCGGCAAGACGGTTCTGGGGTAGATACCTTTGTGGCCACCATGTCAGCTGGGCCTCCCCTGAAGGTTTTGGGAGTTGGCCTCTTGGATGACGTCTCTTTGGAAGGCGTTAAACGGTTAACTACCACGATCTCCGCACGGTTGGTTGAAGCCCTCAGCCTCAATGACCGGCGCAAGCCAGAAGGGCGATTGGACACCATTCTGGGCACCCGTCCCGATGTGATCATCATTGCTGGAGGCACTGAAGAAGGCGCCTCCTACTCTGTGCTCCGTTTGGTTGACGCAGTTGGTTTGGCCTGTTCGCTGATTCCAAAAGAACGCAGACCCGATGTGCTTTATGCTGGTAACGGGAAATTGGTTGATGAGGTTAAGACCAAACTTAAGGCAGTTACGAACCTGTATATTGCGCCCAATTTGTTGCCGGACCTGGATACCGAG
>JAGDMX010000340.1 GCA_017860725.1 Chloroflexota bacterium
GAGGGCTGGGTGGACACGGCCATCGCCCGCCAGGAGATCCTGGTGATCAAGCTGGAAGGCCTGAGCGCCAGCCCGGGTACGAGCGACTGGTATATCGCTCGCTTCCAGAGCCTGGTGAACTACTGCATCGCGCAAGGTATCCCCATTATCACAATGGATGATCTCTACAAGCTGCAATCAGGTCCCATCACGATACCTATCGCGAATTAATGGAAAATGCTGATCCAAATACGGAGGTAACCATAGAGTAGCAGCGAGATCAGTTCACGAAATAGTTTACGAGAGCCGCCAGAACATTGGCGGCTCTTTTTTAATATTCCTGATGGCGAATTGCGCCAATTCGTATTAAAATAGTGGCTAGATCACCCGATCGTGTTTAAGACTGGGTGATCGCAGACGGGGGAGATTGGGTAGGGCGGAGACATCCAGGCCTGCATTGAGGCAGCGGAGTGCACAAGACCATTGCTCAAGCGCGCCTGAGGCGTGAGAAACCAGGCGCAGGCTAAAGATCAAAGGAGGTGGTTCAAACAAGAGTTCATATCTCCATCGATCGGCAACGCGTACAGTTTATGAATCTTGCTGGTTAAATTGCCAATAAAGGAGAGATTACTATGTCCATAAAGTCTCGTCTCTGGCGGGCTGTCAGCCTGCTGGCTTTGCTTGCCCTGTTCCTGGCTCCCTTTGGATCGACTGCCAGGGCAATCACCCCCCAACTCCCGTCCCAAAATCAGGCAGCCCAGGAACAAACGGCAGCCTCACCGCAGGTGATCCGCGCGCTGCATCATGACACATCCCTGCCGCTGCGCGAGCTGGCGCCGAAGGCGCCGCCGGCTGAAGCGCTAAAATCGCAGCGCGAGCTGTCGGTTTTTCCCCTGACCAGGCCTGGGCAGACGGAAAGCCCCTTGGGCAGCGCCGACCCGGCTGTGCAGAATAAGCCGCTTGGTTCGAATATGCCCAGCTTCGATTTTAATTTCGAAGGGCTGAGCAATGAGGATAACCGCAGCGCGCTGGGCTTCACCGTCGCCCCCCCGGATACGGCTGGGGCGATCGGACCAGACCATTACATTCAGTGGGTCAATCTGGTCTTTGCTATCTATGAAGTGGACCGCGCCACCAACTCTGCGACCATGGTCTACGGGCCAGCCGCGGGCAACTCGCTGTGGGCCGGATTCGGCGGCACGTGCGAAACGAATAACGATGGCGACATCATTGTGCTGTATGACCGGTTGGCTAACCGTTGGTTTATGAGCCAGTTTGGCCTCTTCGCTGATGATGGCAACTGGCACCAGTGCGTAGCAGTCTCCGCCACCAGCGACCCGCTGGGTGAGTGGTACCGCTATGACTTCAATGTCAGTGAGACCAAGCTTAACGACTACCCCAAATTCGGCGTCTGGCCGGATGCCTACTATATGACGGCCAACCAGTTTGACGAGAACACCTTTAACTGGGCTGGCCAGGGCGTGTGGGCGCTTGAGCGCGATCAGATGTTGCTCGGGCAGTCGGCGCGCATGGTGTATTTCGACCTGTTTGGGGCTGACCCCAATCTGGGCGGCATGCTGCCGTCCGATTTGGACGGTCTCACGCTCCCGCCGGACGGAGCGCCCAATCCCTTCCTGCTGTTCGACGACGACGCCTGGGGATACGTGAACCAGGATCAGCTGCAGGTGTGGGAATTTCACGTGGACTGGGCTACTCCAGCCAGTTCGACTTTTACCCACGCCGCCGACCTGGCGACGGAGCCATTCGATGCGCAGATCTGCACGGCTTTTCGGGGGGCCTGCATCGACCAACCCAACGGCAACAAGGTAGAAGACCTGGCTGATCGCCTGATGTACCGCTTGCAATACCGTAACTTCGGTGATCACCAGACCCTGGTCGTCAATCATTCGGTAGATGTGACTTTTTCCGAAGACAATGGCCAGGCAGGTGTACGCTGGTATGAGCTGCGCGATGATGGCAGCGGCTGGGGGATCTACCAGCAGGGCAGTTATGCCCCTGATGGCGATCACCGCTGGATGGGCAGCGCCGCCATGGATGCTACTGGCAACCTGGCGGTGGGCTACTCCGTTTCCAGCACAGAGACGTTCCCCTCGATCCGTTACACCGGACGATTGGCCGGGGACCCGCTGAATACTCTACCGCAAGGCGAGATTGAGCTGGCCGCTGGATCTGACTCCCAAGAAGGCACTGCTCGCTGGGGGGACTACTCGATGATCACCCTCGATCCCCTGGACGACTGTACTTTCTGGTACACCCAGGAATATGTCTCGGGTCCTAATGCGGACAACTGGGGTAACTGGTTCACGCGGGTTGGCTCTTTCAAATTCCCCACCTGCACCACCGGCCCCGCCGGGAACCTGCAAGGTACGGTGACCAGCTCGACGGGTGGAACCCCTGTCGCTGGTGCCCGCATCGACCTGGGCAACGGGATCGTCAC
Organism: Chloroflexota bacterium; assembly: GCA_017860725.1. Lineage (GTDB taxonomy): Bacteria > Chloroflexota > Anaerolineae > Anaerolineales > UBA4823 > CTSoil-045. Next base: position 2,438 of record JAGDMX010000340.1, read on the forward strand.
AGTTACCGATGCTGATGGGTTTTACCAGTTCATCAACCTGCCGGAGGGCAGCTATGATGTCACTGCCTGGGCGTATGGCTACATCCAGGAGACTGTCACCGGGGTAACAGTAACCGATGGCGCCACCACCACCCAGGACTTCGTCCTTGATGAGGCGCCAGTGGTGACAATTACCGGGACGGTCACAGACCTCAGCCATGGCTGGCCGCTGTATGCCGAGATATCCATTGAAACCATTGGTTTTGAGACCAGCCTGTTCACCAATCCAATGGACGGCAGCTACACGGTTGACCTGCTCCAGGACACACCGTACACGTTCACGGTGAATGCAGTCACGCCGGGTTATCTGGCTGAGGTGCGGGATGTGACCCCGCCAGCTGGCGGCGGCACGGAGGACTTCGTGCTCCAGGCTGACCTGGCCAACTGTGTTGCACCGGGCTACGCGCTGGTCACGGATTTCACCACCAGCGAAGATTTCGAAGCTGATGATGGAGGCTTCACTGCTTCGGGTGACACCTCCTGGGCGTGGGGGATGGTGACGTATGGCCCTCCGGGAGCTCACTCGGGAGAGAACGCCTGGGCTACTAACCTGAGCGGCGACTATAACGATAATGAGAATGGCGAAACGACCTCGCCGACCGTCGACCTGAGTGCTTTCGCCGGGCAGGGGATCGCGGTCCAATGGTGGCAGTGGCTGCAATCCGAAGAGGGATTCGATTACGCCAGTGTACAGGTCAGCAACGACGGCGGCGCCAACTGGGCGACAGTTTACGGCCCGGTCACAGGCGATATCGACCTGGATTGGAAGGAGTACACAGTCCTGCTGGATTCCTCCTATGCAGTCAGCGACTTCCAGGTGCGCTTCCGCTTTACCAGCGATGTGAGCGTTGTCTACCCGGGTTACTATGTAGACGACGTCAGCATTGGTTCCGCTACCTGCACTCCTCTGGCAGGTGGATTGGTGGTTGGAAATGTCTTTGACGCCAACACCGGAGAAGGGGTGGTTGGGGCAACGGTGACCAGTGACAACAATCCTGATGACAGCGCGGTCTCCTTTGCCACCCCGGACGATGCTGCCCTCGAGGATGGCTTTTACGTGCTCTTCTCGAGCCTGACCGGGACCAATCCCTTCACCGCAACGGCCTCCAAATATGGCAGTGACACCCAGGACGTGACTGTCGTTGCAGACAGCGTTGTCACCCAGGACTTCAACCTGCCGGCTGGTGTGGTGGTTGCTGACCCGACCGCCCTGGAAGCTACGCTGGACATCGGCGAGACAGCCAGCCTGCCATTCACCCTGACGAATACTGGCGGCGCAGATGCCAGCTTTGAGCTGACGGAGCGCGACGCCGGGATGACCCCGGCTGGCAGGCAGGGTGCACCGAAGGTGCACCGTAGCGGGTATTTCACTCCCTACCGCCTCAATGCCGACCCGAAGTCCCTGATCGAGGGCGAGCGACCGCG
>JAGDMX010000341.1 GCA_017860725.1 Chloroflexota bacterium
ACACTCGTGCCCGCCGCGCATCAAACGCCGCACCATGTTCGCACCCATCCGGCCTAAACCGATCATTCCGAGTTGCATGTTAGCCTCCTGTTTTTTCTATTACAGTTGATAGGCGTGCGTGAGCTCCGCCTAAGAAATTGCTCGCTCCAGGTTCTTGTGCTCGAAGCGCCAGTTACGATCACCTTATTATCACGTCTTGATTGCCACCAGTTCTTGAGCGAGCTCCATGACCATGACAAGCATAACGCCAGGGTCTTAACCGATCATGGCCGGACCGATCAGGGCGATATCGATCGGCACCAGATTCGACTTCCATTCTCCCGAGAGGCTCAGCGCTGAATCCGCGCCGAGCCGCCCTTGGCAAACGCCTGCACCTGGTCTACGGTCGCCATCGTAGTATCTCCGGGATAGGTAGTCAGCAACGCGCCATGGGCCCAGCCGAGATTCACGGCCTCTTGTACGGAGGCGCCGGATAACAGCCCGTAGAAGAATCCTGCGGCATAGCCATCACCGCCGCCCACACGATCCATCACATCCAGCTCGCAGGTAGGCGCTTGATAGGTTTTTCCGTTCACCCAGGCGACTGCGCTCCAACTATGCCGGTTGGTCGAGTGTACCTCGCGCAGCGTGGTCGCCACGACTTTGATGTTCGGGTACATGGCGGTCACTTTATCGATCATGCCGAAGAAGACGCTTGGGTCCAGCTTGGACTTGGCCGCGACTTCTGGCCCGGTGATGCCGAGGCCCATCTGCAGATCCTCTTCGTTGCCGACGATCACGTCGACGTGTTCAACAATGCCCCGGAGCACTTTTAAGGCGGCCTCATGCCCACCCCACAGATTCCACAGCTTGGCGCGGTAGTTCAAGTCGAAGGAAGTGATCGCGCCATGAGCCTTAGCGGCTTTCATACCCTCGATGATCAACTGTCCGGTGGTCTCGGACAGCGCGGCGAAGATGCCGCCGCTATTGAACCATCGCACTCCGCCGGCGAAGATCTTGTCCCAGTCAAAGTCACCAGGCTTAAGCTGCGCCGCTGCTTCGTTTGCGCGGTTGTAGAACACTACCGGCGCACGGATGCCCTGACCGCGATCGCTGTAGACCGTTGCCATGTTCGGGCCGGTCACGCCATTGTGTTCGAAGTATTTGTAGAAGTGGGTGACGCCCATGGCTTTTACCCGTTCCGCAATCAGGTCACCGATCGGGTAGTTCACCATCGCAGTGACGATGCCCGTTTTCAAGCCGAAGCAGTCGGCCAGGTTTGCGGCTACATTGAATTCACCGCCGCTCACATGGATATCGCAGTGGGTGGCCTTGCGGAAGGGGATGATACCCGGATCCAGCCTATGGACTAGCGCGCCCAATGACAACAGGTCCATTGCATCCTCGGTATTCAAGTTCATGCTATAACTCATGCCTGCTCCTTTTCAACGCCGTAGGCGTACCTATTTCTTTACCTTGTATAGCATCTCTCCAGCTCGGGCCACGTACAGGATCCCTTCGTCCTCGCGATTCTGCCAGTCGGCAGGATTGATGGATGCCGGATCCAAATAGCCCAGGTTTAGTCTGGCGCAGTCCTCGGCTGGGATCTTACTCGCCAGGGTCACCTTGACATTGGTCTTCTCAATACCGTCTACTATCATGCCTGACCCGCGCACATGAGTGCTGTGTGCTAACACACCCAAGGGAATGTTTTTGAAACGATCCCAGTTATTCAAGAAGTACGGCAAGATGTGATAGCCGACCTGATAAATGTATTTGCCATGGACATAGCTGACCACATCCAAATGCGGCGCGTAAATGACGACTTCGCCGCCCACTTCGACCACGGGCTCCATCTTATACATGCACTTGCCCGCGGTCCAGAGCTCGTCGTACATGGGCGGACAACAGGACAACACGCGTTTATACGGATGGTCACTCCAGTGTATATGCCTTTGTGACGACGCATCCGCGGCTGCGCTCCAGGTGTCATACAAGTCGCCGACAAGCACACCCGCCAGATCATGTCCCTGGACGATCAAGGCCACCAGGGTGACCGGCGTCTTGAGGTGTGCTGCCGCGGCATGAACCATGGACCGCACAGGGGTATCCTTGATCCCAATTGTGCCGACAACCGTTGCGAGTGCGCCCAGCCAGTGGGTGGCGTTGATGACATCCGGCCCGGAGATGCCGGGAAAAAGATACTTTGCCCCACCTGAGAAACCAACGACCTCGTGCGGGAAAGTCGGGCCGACGATCACGACGGCATCGTGCTCCAGCACGGCCTTATTAATGCGGATGTTAATCTCGGTCGGCAGCGATGGATGCCAGTTAGGCCCGGCAATGCGCTTGATCTCGTCCTGGTCCAGAATGCCGAGGGAGGTCAACGTCGCAGGGTCATCCCAGGCATGGTTGAGCAGGCCACCGTGATGGAAGATCGTTGCGCGTTCTTCCGTGCTGATGCCTACCAGATGGTTCAGGCCCTCTTCGCTATAGCCCGGATGGGTTCCCAGCGCGACCATAACATTCAGCTCGCGCACATTGTGTAGGATCTCGACTACCATTCGAAACAGTTCGGGCAGCGGCAGCGAGCGGGTGTGATCGGGTATAAGCACCAACACTTTCTGTCCCGCGAATTTGCCGCTACCCAGGCCCGTCGTCAGGGCTTCCTTGACTCGGTCATGCGTCAGATGGTCGGTTTTTGCAATCTCTTGGGCGATTACCATGTGTCTCTACATCCTTTGGAAGGTCCGCGTTGGTGAGGGCAGGCCTAAGGCTTTCAATACTATACACCGGCGTATGCCGAGAACCCACCATCCACCGGAACCGTGATGCCAGTGACGAATGACGCAGCCGGAGAGAGCAGCCAGAGTACGCAGCCCAGCAGGTCTTCGGGGTTGCCAAGACGGCCCATTGGAGTGTGGTCGATAATCTTCTGGCCGCGTGGGGTCCACCCACCGGTATCTTTGTCAATCATGAGGAAGCGGTTCTGCTCGCCCAGGAAGAAGCCTGGCGCGATGGCATTGACACGGATATTGCAAGAATAGTTCTGCGCCAGGTACACGGCCAGCCAGGAGGTAAAGTTAGTGATTGCGGCTTTGGATGCTGAATAAGCCGCTATATTCGTCAGAGGGCGATAGGCGTTCATAGACGAATAGTTAAGGATCACCCCCTCGCCGGTTTCGGTCATCAGCTTGGCAAGGACCTGGCAAGGTATCATGGTGCCGAGGATATTCAGATCCAGGACGAAACGCAGCGCTTCCTCTGGGATGTCAAAATAGCTCATTGTCGAGCTGACCGTTGCCCGCGGGCTATTGCCACCAGCAGCGTTAACCAGACCGTAGAGTTGTCCGAAGCGCTTTATGATCGCCTCGCCGGCTGTTACCAGGCTGTCGCGGTTCATCACATTGACCTCGATTGCTTCAACCAGGCTGGCGCGCTCACCAAGGCGCTCCTTGATCGCATCAACACCCCCAAGCCTGAGATCGAGAATCATGACGTTAGCACCGCAGCCAGCCAGCGCAACGACCACATCACTGCCTAGCGCGCCGGCACCGCCGGTCACCGCGAAGGTCTTGCCTGTAAAATCGTACATTGTCGTAAGATCTTGAAGGTTCATTGGATAATCCATATTCAGTGATTTTCGGGTTGCTGGAAGGTTGCTGTAGTAAAAAGAGCCTTTGTGTCTGAAGGCTCTTTTTATACCCGCATTTAGGAGGTTCTTGGGAAATAACCCCAACATATTGGGGTGGGCGATGGGGGTCGAACCCACAACCACCTGATCCACAGTTGTGTCTGTGGATGTCCATGCCGTATATAAGGTGGTAGTATGTCCATTTGGTACTATCCCAGACGGTATTTTGTCCATAGAATCCACTGTTTGTGATGGTTTCTTATGAAACTGCACACGAACTGCACA
>JAGDMX010000342.1 GCA_017860725.1 Chloroflexota bacterium
CGGTCAGGTCGCCAGCCACCTTGAAGTTTATTGGCTGGCCTTCTGTATAGGCAGAAGGCAGACCTTCGGTGCCGGTAGGGGTGAAGGTTGCTATCGGGTAGCGCGCCGATTCCAGCCACTGCTCCCGAATGCGACCATCCCGCCGGCCGCTGTCAGATTGTAATTTGCTGATATCGACCGTCACCGGACCAAGCAGAGAGTTTTGCGGGTTGGTAAGATCAACCTGCACTTCACCGTTCACATCGCTGGTCACGCCGACTGCCACAGCAAAGCGATTGTTTTCACTGAAGAACGTCTCACCGACTTCGTAGGACACAGTTGACTCGCCGGGTACAATCTTATACACCACTACCCCACCCGCCGAAGGGGCTGCTTCGGTGACGACAGGCTCTGTCGAGGCCGGCGCCATATCCGTGGGGGCAGCCATAGTTGGCGCGGCTACGGTTGGCAGTGCAGGGGCATCAGTTGGTTCTGGAGTGGTTGTAGCCTGGCTGGAACAGGATGCCAGCAGTAAGGCTACTACTACCAATAGGGTTATTCTGCGCATCAGTAATCTCCTTTGTGCTTGAATGTTTCGTGTTACCAATATGTCATTAAGTACGGATAGATCTCGGTACCGGATTGCTCAAATTTGATCGGCGGCCGCCAAATTCACTCTCACCAGGCGATCCAGGCCAGCCAGGTCTTTCAAGACACTCACGCCAGCATCAGGAAAAGCTACCGACGCCAATTGGGCCGTGGCCTTTCCCTGAGAGGCGTCGATCTCCAGCAACATTAAGCCTTTCGCCGCCAGATACAGCGATGCTTGCTGCAGCAGCCTGCGGATTAAGCCTAGCCCGTCCACGCCGCCATCCAGGGCAAGCTGCGGCTCCCAGTGAGCGACGCGCAGCTGGGCGAGCCGGTCGCTGGGGATGTAGGGCAGGTTGGCGCAGATCAAGTCGAAAGGCTGCCCCGCAGCCTGCGGCAGGAGGTCGGCCTGGCAGAAATCGATCTGCCCGGCAACTCCATGCCGGTGGGCATTCTGGCGGGCAATCTCCAGGGCAGACGAAGATACATCGGCTGCAATAACTCGCAGGTCCGGTGTGTGAACTGCCAGAGAAATGGCAATGCAACCTGACCCGCTGCCGACATCCACTGCCAGGCGCTCTGCTCGCGCCGGGTGAGACCGCAACCAGGCCAGTGCCTGTTCCACCAGCAATTCAGTCTCCGGGCGAGGGATTAATACTGCAGGGCCTACTACAAAATCCAGGCCGTAAAACTCCCAATGCCCCAGGACATAAGGAAGCGGCTCCCCGGACTCCAGACGCCGCAGGTTCTCATTCAGGCTCTGCTCCTGCTGCGGACTCAGCACAGCTTCCGGGTGCGCCAACACCCAGGCGCGCTTTACCCCCAGGATATGTGCTAATATGATTTGTGCATCCAGGGAGGGTGTCTCGCTGGCAGACTCGAGCCGTCGGCGCAGCACTGGCAGCAAACTGGCGATATCGGCTATTCGTCTTCCTCTAATCCAACAGCCGCCAGCCGGTCGGTCTCATCGCGTGTCGACAGCTCTTCAATAAACTGGTCAATGTCGCCTTCCATGACCATGGGCAGGTTATACGAAGAGACATTAATCCGGTGGTCTGTGACCCGAGATTGCGGATAATTGTAGGTGCGGATTTTTTCGGCGCGCTCACCGGTGCCCACCTGGGAACGGCGCGTCTCGTCCAGCTCCGACCGGCGCTTTTCTTCTTCTATTTCATATAGCCGGGCACGTAGGATGCTCATCGCCCGCAGGCGATTTTGGAGCTGTGAGCGCTCATCCTGGCAGGCGACCACGATCCCGGTCGGGATATGAGTGATGCGCACTGCAGTGGCGTTCTTCTGGACATTCTGCCCACCTGCTCCAGCCGATTTGTATACATCCATGCGGATGTCGCTCTCTGGAATGGTGACTTCCACCTCATCCACTTCAGCCAGCACAGCCACAGTGGCAGTGGAGGTGTGGATGCGTCCGGAAGTCTCGGTCACCGGGATACGCTGTACGCGGTGCACACCTGACTCGTACTTAAGCTTGGAATAAGCGCCCTTGCCCTTGACTTCAAATATGATCTCTTTATAGCCGCCAATGCCGATCTCATTCGAGGAGAGCACCTCAACGTTCCATCTCCGGCGTTCAGCGTAGCGGCTGTACATACGGAACAAGTCGGCCGCAAACAAGGCGGCTTCATCACCGCCGGTGCCCGCCCGGATTTCAACAATCACGCTGCGCTGGTCGCGCGGATCCTTGGGCAGCAGCAAATTCTTTATCTCAGCTTCCAAGTTGTCCGCCTGCGGTGCCAGCTCGACGACCTCGGCCTCTGCCAGCAAGCGCATCTCTTCGTCCTCAGAATCTTGTAACTGGCGTGCATCCTCCAGACGAGCCAATGCCTGGCGGTACTGGCGCGCTTTTTCGACCAGCGGTTCCAGCTCGGTGCGCTCCATATTAAGCTCGGCGGCGCGCTGATAGTCTGTGCCTACTTCCATCAGCAAGCGGTTCAGCTCTTCGTAACGTTCTTCAATTCCTACAAGTTTGTCCAGCATATCATCCATCAATCGGCCACCCATTTTATAGAAATACTAGGTGGGCAGTAGTATCTTCTTGTCTGATTAGTGATCCCATTTCCGGCATACCTGCCGGTTGAGCGCAGCAGATTATACCACTGGAACATTTCTCCTTGCCTGATCGTCTGAAGAGTGAAATCCGGCGGTTTATTCTGCACCAAACCAAACCCGCCAGACATAGGAGGAGATATGAAAACCAAGCTGTTCGTATTCATTGCGCTCCTGGCAGTATTGGCGCTTCCCGTTCCAGCCCTGGCGGATGGGATCATCATCCCCGAGCCGCCCCCCTGCATGGATTGTCCCCCGCCACCTTGCCCAGAATTCGTGCCTTGCCCACCCCCCAACCCCATGGTGCAGCTGGTCATTCGCTACCACCAGGTTGATGTCATCATTGAGGACCAGATAGCGGTTACGCATGTCGACCAGGTGTTTTACAATCCTAATGATTGGGCTGTAGAAGGAACTTATCTGTTCCCGCTACCGGCAGATGCTGCCGTAACCTCGTTCACCCTGTGGGTGGATGGCGAGCCGGTCGAAGGGCAAATCCTGGATGCCGAGCAAGCCCGCCAGACTTACCAGCAGATCGTCAGCAGCCTGCGCGACCCAGCCCTGCTGGAATATGCCGGGCGAGGTGCCGTACAGGCCCATATCTTCCCCATCCCGCCTCAAGGAGAGCGGCGTATCGAGCTGGAATACACACAGGCCCTGGCCGCGGAAAACGGGCTGGTGCGCTACGTATACCCCCTAAGTACCGAAAAGTACTCCGCCTGGCCGCTGGAGAGCGTCTCGATCGACGTGGATGTGCGCTCCAGTCAACCCATCCGGGCAGTTTACTCTCCCAGCCATACAGTAGCCATCAGCCGGGAAAACCCCAACCACGTGCGCGCCGGTTATGAAGCCAAAGATGTGCTGCCGGACAGTGATTTTGCCCTGTATTACTCCACCGGTGAAAACGAGGCTTTCCACCTGTTGAGCTACCGCCAACCGGATGACGACGAACCGGATGGCTTTTTCTTGTTGCTGCTGGCTCCCAGCCCGGAGGTTTCCACTGAAGCGCTGCCCAAGGATATTCTGCTCGTTCTGGATCGCTCCGGCAGCATGGAAGGCGAGAAGTTCCGCCAGGCACAGGATGCGCTGATCTATGTCCTGGAGCACCTGAACCCGGAAGACCGCTTTAACATCATCGTTTTCAGCACCGGGCTGGATACCTACGCCAGCAGCCCGCGCCCAACCGAGGAAGCCGGGCAGGCGGTGGAGTGGGTCAACCGGTTGAGCCCAGCCGGTAGCACCGACATCAACCGCGCC
>JAGDMX010000343.1 GCA_017860725.1 Chloroflexota bacterium
TCCACCGAAAATACCCGGTTAGGCTCAATAACGAAAGTATGCAGAAGCTCGAATTCACGCGGGGTTAGCTCAACCGGTTGACCAGCAACGGTGACTGTATGCGCCAGTGGATCAACGATCAAATCACCAACTTCGAAAGGGCCAGATGACTGCGGTGCCCGCTTCGGCGCCTCGCTGCGGCGTAGTACGGCTTTGATGTGCGCCAGCAGCACGTTTAGGTCGAAAGGCTTGGTGACATAATCATCGGCACCCAGCTCCAGGCCAAGTACTTCATCCAACTCTCGGCGGCGCGCCGTGACGAAAATTACCGGCACACCTACATCGGCTTTAAAGTGCCGCAAGGCGTCCAGGCCATCCATGCCAGGCAAGCCAATGTCCAGCAACACGCAGTCCGGTGGCTGGCGTTGTGCGTAAGCCAGCGCATCTTCAGCATTGGCGGCAGTGCTGGTTTTATAACCGGCTTGCTCCAAGTTAAATGCCAAGCTGCGCCGCATCAGGGCGTCGTCGTCTACGATCAGGATGTGTTTGGCCACAGCTAAATTATAATCGCAGCAGGCGATAATAATAATCCAGCACAGCTTCCTCCATGCTGAGTGCCAGGGCTTCTTGTGAATCGGTTAAGCGCGCCCAGTGCTCAGGAGCGGGGTAATCCTGCCGCAGGCGAAGGATCGGGATACCGGCTTCCAGCAGGTCGCCAAAGCGGATATCTCGCCGGGCAGTTTCCAGGATTTGCTCCGGCGTCAGCCAGATTAAGGCGGGCAGCTCTTCGGTCAACTGAGGCTGCTCATTCAACTCTGCCAGGAACAGGACGATGCAAGAAGGTGGGCGGTAATTGGGCTGCCCCACGCCGGGGGCATTCCAGGGCTGGTGGGCAGGTGCTTTGTAAAAACGGTAGACAATAGCTGCCGGCTTTTCCTCACCATGGATCGAAGCCCATTCCAGATCGCCGTAGCCACGTACTAATAGTGTCCGGGTACAGGGTATGAACCTTACCGATTGACCGATCTCCTCGCACGCTTCGCGCTGGACACCGGCGCTTAACGATGCATCCTGGGTTTCAATGCGCCCGCCGATGGCGGTGATCTCAGCCGTTGGACGTTGGCCATCCCAGCGCAGCGGGCGGATGCCGAATAAAAAAAGCCCTCGCTGGCGCAGGATCAATCCGGCGCCGACGAAGGCGTCTTCGGGGATAAAATCGGCTAACTGGCGGTGGGCCGCTTCACCTTGCTCCATCTCACGATGATACCCAAAGGTGAAAGAATTCACAAGGGAGATATTAATCTTACGCGCGTTCGGAATAAGAGGATTTTGATTTTGTTTTGGGCGGCGTAGCTACCCAACAAAACTGGATCATCCCCAATTTGGATCAGGTTGATATACCCTCTGATTTCTTTCCGATAATGGTAAAGACAAAATCTTCAGGATCGGCAGGCTGAAATGGGAATTTAAATTCTTTGTACATCTGAATATCCTCGAAACCCGCCTGCCGGTAAAGTTCCACCGCTTGCTGCTGGTTATAGCTGCGGGTTGCCGGCGATTTGCGGTGGCGCTCGGCAGCAACCACATTCCCATTCAAGATAATTTCATAGAACTCTTCGGTGTGCTCGAGCTGGCTCTCGGGGTCGTAACGGGCGCTGGATGTGCGGCGGACGATAGCCCCGTCCGATTGGCGTACTTTCTCCCGCGACCAGCTTGACTCGTAGGGGGGCGGCAATTTCTCGTAATCCAGCTTCCATAAGTCCATGAATGGCATCACCAGCCGCCCGCCGGGTATTAGATGCTCGTAGAAGCGTTGCATTGCCTGGGCTGGTTTTTCCGGCTCGAGAAGGAGCTGGAAGGAACTGGAAGGGACTAGGATCAATTGGTAGTTACGCGTTAGGCTCAATCCTTCCATGACCTGCTGGTAGATCCTGGGCTGCAGGTTTGCCTGAGCGGCTTTTCTCCGTAGCAGTTCGAGCATCTCCGGGGAGTTGTCGACGCCATCGATATCAATCCCCTGGTTGAGGAAATCGAGCAGGATTCGCCCCGTGCCGCAGCCGACATCCAACACCGGCTGCCCGTACAGGCGCACGCATTCCAGGTAAAAGAAGCGATCCTCCCATTGGGAAGTGTCACCGCGCAACAAATCCCACATTTCGGCCATCAGGCCGCGGTATTCGTAATCGTCGTTTGAGATGAGCATGGATTATCCTCTGCCTATTTATTCGGGCGCCGATACACTAATCGGAAGCGCTCACACACCAGAGGCATGTCTTCTGATGCCTCGCGCCCCAACGCAGTACAGATTGGAGAGAAGTAATTCCAGTGTGCCTGCCGCCAATATTCCAGCGAGCGATCGCCCTCGCCTTCTTCCCAGGCGAACTGCGCTGGCACCTGGTTGTAGGGCAAGAGTTGCACCTCTACGGTCTCGATGATACAGAGCGGGTGCCCGTCGTAGTCGGTGATAATGCTCAGCTGGCCAGCTTCAGGCAGAGATTCGCCTTCTTCTTCATACTCATATAACAGGCTGCACGTGGCAGTCTTGGTGCCCTGGGTAACCAAGCCGCCTAATTCATTGGCCAGGCGGGGGTTGTTGCCGAAATACCAGGCAGTGTAACTATCTGTCTTGCGCTGACCAGGTGGCAGAGAGTCGACATAATCCTGCCAGAAAGTTTCTACCTCTGCTTTCAGCTCCATATTCTACGCGCCAATCTCTTTAAACTCTGAGCAGTAACAGGCCACCGCCGCGAGGCAGTCCAGGATACCGGGTTGCAGCTCAATTGCCATAAAAGCCTCGTCTGCACCGTACTCATTGCCCAGCCCAAAGACACTGGCCGGCTGAAAGCCAAAGCGGGGGTAGTAATCCGGGTGGCCCAACACAACGACTACCTGCCAGCCTCCAGATCGGCAGAGACGCAGCCCCTCGTGCGAGAGTAGAGTTCCAATCCCCTGGTTTTGGTACTCTGGCAACACCGCCAATGGCGCCAGCCCTAGTGCCCGGATTCCGGGTTGTGGTGGGGAAAAACTAACCGGAGAGAACAGGATGTGCCCTACGATACGCCCCTCTGACATCGCTGCCAAGGAAATAATAGCCTTGCCGCGTGCATGCAGTAGTTTGATAAGCTGGCCTTCGACATCGCTGTTGAATGCCAGTTCGTTCACTCGCGCGACTTCATTCAGGTCTTCCGGTTGTACCTCCCGGATCGTGATCGACTCCATCCCGATATGTAGGGCTATGCAGGCTGGACGGTGACATCGATCATCCGATCACCCTGGCGGATGGCATTGACCACATCAATACCGGAGACAACTTTACCGAAGACGGTATGCTTGCCATCCAGGTGTGGCTGTGGGGAATGCGTGATGAAGAACTGGCTGCCATTGGTGTTGGGACCAGCGTTTGCCATCGAGATCACGCCAGTTTCGTGCTTGAGCGGATTGCCGCGAGTCTCATCTTCGAAGCGATACCCTGGTCCGCCGGTGCCTGTCCCAGTTGGGTCGCCGCCCTGGATCATAAAATTGCTGATCACCCGGTGAAATACCACCCCGTTGTAAAAACCTTCCTGAACCAGGAAAACGAAGTTATTGACCGTTTTTGGCGCGTACTGCGGGTATAAATCCAGCACGATGCCACCCTTGCTGGTTTGCATGATCACCTGGTAGGTTTTCTTAGGATCGATCTGCATGGCGGGTGGTTGTTTCCATTGTTTGGTTGGCACAGTTAAACTCCTTTTTTCAATCGATGGATATATTGCTTGCGAAATTTGGATACTTTTGGGGTAACCACGATCTGGCAGTAAGGCTGACTGATGTTGCGTTGGAAATATTCCTGGTGATAATCCTCGGCCGGGAAAAATTCCTGGAAAGGTGCCAGCTCGGTCACAAGCGGATCGTCCCAG
>JAGDMX010000344.1 GCA_017860725.1 Chloroflexota bacterium
TCAATGGGCAGTGAAATTAATCAAAAAGGGTAAGGCTTATGTTGACGATCTGAGCCCAGATGAAATTCGAGAATACCGTGGCACACTGACACAGCCGGGTAAAGACAGCCCTTATCGCAACCGCTCCGTGGAGGAGAACCTGGATCTTTTTGAGCGCATGCGCGCTGGAGAATTTCCCGACGGAGCGCGGGTGTTGCGCGCCAAGATTGACATGGCCTCCGGCAATATTAACCTGCGTGACCCGGTGATGTACCGCATCATACAAGAGCCGGCTCATCATCGCACGGGGAGTAAGTGGTGCATCTATCCGATGTATGATTATGCCCACGGGCAGAGCGACTCGATCGAAGGCATTACCCATTCGCTGTGTTCGCTTGAATATGAAGACCATCGCCCGCTTTATGACTGGTTCCTCGACGAGCTGGAAGTTTATCACCCGCGGCAGATTGAGTTCGCCCGCCTGAATCTGAGCTACACGGTGCTCAGCAAGCGTAAACTGCTCCGCCTGGTGCAAGAAAAGTATGTAGCGGGCTGGGATGATCCTCGAATGCCGACGCTATCCGGGATGCGCCGCCGCGGCTATACCACCGAGGCCGTTCGAGATTTTATCGCCCGAGTTGGGGTAGCTAAGAACGATAGCATTGCCGATATTGCCTTGCTGGAATATTGCGTGCGCCAGGATCTGAATCAATGTGCCGCGCGCCGCATGGCGGTGCTTAAACCGCTCAAGCTGGTGATCGATAACTACCCGGATAACCTGGTTGAGGAGCTCGATGCAGTCAACAATCCCGAAGATGCCTCTCAGGGGGTGCGCAAGGTGCCATTCTCCAAAGTCTTGTATATCGAGCAGGATGATTTCCGCGAGGTGCCCCCCCCGAAGTATTTCCGGCTATCGCCGGGCAGGGAAGTTCGCCTGCGCTATGCTTACTTCGTGACCTGCACCGGCGTCGTCCACGATCCGGCTACCGGTGAGGTGGTAGAAGTACATTGCACCTACGACCCGGCGACGCGCGGCGGCGATGCGCCGGATGGACGGAAAGTCAAATCAACCATTCATTGGGTTTCAGCCCGCCACGCTATTCCCGCTGAGGTGCGCCTGTACGACCGGCTGTTCAGCGCGGAAAACCCGGATGATGCCCCGGCTGGTGAAGATTTCCTGGCGAACTTGAACCCGAATTCACTGGAGATTTTATCTGGAGCGATGCTGGAACCCTCCCTGGCAGACTCCCGGCCAGGCACTACCTACCAGTTTGAGCGCCAGGGCTATTTTTGTGTGGACTCCAGTTCAGGTGAAAACAAGCCGGTATTTAATCGCACGGTCACTTTGAAAGATACCTGGGCTAGGATAGAGAAAGCCCAACAAGGCGGCGGTTAACCGATCCGGCCTTAACCCAAGAGGTGCAATGAGCAATTTAGCAGCCCATGGCACCTCTCGTTTTGGGTGGACCCTCAGGTTTTCGGCTCTGCTATGCGAGCGCATTCAAGAGATCGATCGCTGTACGGACGCGCTCGAGAACCTTATCTTTACCTATAATTTCCATGCTCTCGAATAATGGTGGGCTTACCTTTTGACCGGTAACTGCCACACGCAGGATGCCAAAGAGCTGACCTGTACTCAATTCCAACTGCTCCGCTAGCTGGCGCATTGGTTCTTCTGCCGTGTCCTTGGTAATGTCAGGCAGGGATGCCAGCAGCTCATAAGCTTTCTGAGCAGCTTGTGACGACTCGGCTGGGCTCATATCTTTCCCGATGAGCTCCTCAGGTTGTGGTGAAACCTCTTCCTTGAAGAAAAATCCTGCGGTTACAGGGCCGTCATCCAGTGTGACCATGCGCTCCTGTATCAATGGCGTCACGCGCAGTAAAGTGACATCATCGACGGTATAGCCTTGTGCTTCGAAAAAAGGTTTCACCCGCCGGGCAAGATCGGGAGTGGTTAAACTGCGGATGTGCAGTCCGTTAAAATGATCCAGCTTGCTGAAGTTGATGGCAGCCGGTGAAGGGTTCAGGTGATCCAGGCTGAATTTTTCAATTAAATCCGGCATCGTGAAGAATTCGGTAGAGCCGTCGTAGCTCCAGCCCATTAAAGCGGCCCAATTCACTATACCTTCCGGCAGGTATCCCAACGGTTCCATATCGCCGATAAAGATCGAATAGCCATCCTTCAAGGCTTCGGCCGACTCACGCTTGCTCATTTTGCCTTTACCGCTGGGTTTTAAGAATACCGAAGGATGCACAAAGATCGGTTCTTCCCAGCCCATGGCACGGATAATGTGAGCGTGCAGGGGAAAAGTTGGCAGCCACTCAACCGTGCGGATGACATGCGTGATCTTCATTAATTGGTCGTCCACCATCGCTGCCAGATGATACAGTGCCAGACCGTCGGATCTCACCAGAATCATATCGTCCAGGTTGCTGTTCTCTACAGTGATGTCGCCACGCACGTAATCATGCACCGTAATGCTACCCTGGTTGGGCATCTTAAATCGCACGACATGTCTTTCACCATTAGCGACGCGCCGGGCTCCATCCTCGGGATCGAGGCCCCGGCAAGTACCATCATAGCGCGTGTTCTGCTTGTTTTTTATCTGCTCCTGGCGCACTTTTTCCAAGCGTTCGGGGGTGCAGAAGCAGTAATAGGCGTGCCCACGCTCGATGAGTTGCCGGGCAACCTCCTGGTAAATATCCTTCCGCTCGGATTGGCGGTACGGCCCGAAAGGACCGCCGATGTCCGGTCCTTCATCCCATTCGAGACCCAGCCAGTGCAGGCTGCGCATCAGCTCTTCTTCCGCGCCCGGCACGTACCGTTTACGATCAGAATCTTCCAACCTCAGGATGAATTGCCCGCCGGTTTGACGTGCCAGCAGGTAATCGTATAGGGCGGTGCGGGCGCCTCCGAGGTGAGTACGTCCGGTGGGTGAAGGTGCAAAACGAGTGCGAGCAGGTTTGATTTGAGTCATGTTGGTCACACGAATGGGGTTGTTCAGGGGAGGTTAATTACCCGAAAATTCGAGCGCTTTGTGGCGTAGGATGACGCTTTCTACCAACCCGATGCCCAGCAGGATCGAGAGCAGCGAGCTTCCTCCGTAGCTTACGAATGGCAGGGTCAAGCCGGTTGCCGGCATCAGCCGTAGATTGACGCCAATATTCACGATCACCTGGAAAGCGATCATCACTGCTACTCCGTAAGCAATCAAACCGCCGAAGGTATCGCGCGCCAGGCGCGCCACCCGCAAGCAGCGGTAGATGACAAATAACAACACCAGCATCACTAAAACTGTGCCGACGAAGCCAAACTCCTGTGCCATGGCAGCGAAGATAAAGTCGGAGTGGCGAACTTTCAAAAAACGGAGCTGTACTTGCGTGCCGTGCCCATAACCCTGCCCAAGCAAGCCGCCAGAACCGATACTGATCAGGGCCTGCTCGATGTTATAAGTCTCGCCGTGACGAGCATTGGGATCGGGATTCACGAAGTTGACAATGCGCTGAAGCTGGTAATCTTCCAGGATGACATCATATTTGATCATCAGTGGTACGGCTACAATCAGGATTACCAGGACAACCAAGGTGAAAATCATGATGTGCTTCATATGTAACCCGCTAACCCACAGCATCCCTATCCAGAGTACGAACATCACGATGGAGGTGCTCAAATTTGGCTGCAATAAAATCCAGATCGTGATCCCCATTGTCAACAAGAAGCTGCGGATGATCCAGCGGAGATCGTGCGTCTCGTTCTGGGTGCGGGTAAAGAAGTTGGCCAGTACGATGACCAAGACAATCTTGGCAAGCTCGGAAGGCTGGATCAAGATCACACCGGTATCGAACCAGCGCGCTGAGCCAAAGAAAGCTGCGCCAACCACAAATAG
>JAGDMX010000345.1 GCA_017860725.1 Chloroflexota bacterium
AGGCCGCCTGTAGGGGGGCGACCATGGCTTCCTTGTCGACGGGAGCCAGGAAGAGGAAGTCCAGGTCACCGCGGGCGACCATGGCTTCCAGCATGGGGGTCTGCACGGTGGCGTTCCAGTTGTCCGGAATCTGCACTACCAGCTCGACGCCCAGGTCAGCCGCGGCCTGAGCTGCGCCGCGCTGCATGGTGAAGTAGAAGGGATCCTGCACGCCAGCCAGGAAGCCAACCTTGATGGCGCCGGTCTCCGCCGGCGGTTCTGTGGCTTCCGGTGCGGGCGGCTCAGTGGCTTCCGGTGCGGGCGGCTCAGTAGCTTCAGGGGCAGGCGCAGCCAGTAACATGGAAAGCACGACTGTCAGGCTCATCAGGGTAAATAAGATTTTCTTGCTCATGGTCCTTCTTCTCCTTGTTAAGGAATTGGGAATTGATCGATCGGGGAACACACGTAGCACAATGGGGGAGGATATAGATCGAGGAGGACCTCCTTTCGTAGGATCTATGGTTGATCAGTCTCTCACTCGCGATAGGCATCCTGTGGAGGATAAATCAGGCTACACAGGACAACCTGCTCCACTCCCAGAAGGAGTGAATTAACACCATATTAACATATTCAAGGCTTAATGTCAAGTATTATGTTTGAATATGAACAAAATAGATACCAAAATGATTGACTTTTAACATTCTGTAGACTATAATAAGAACATGGCTCTGGTTGAAGAACGCCGCCAACGGATTGTGGCTTTGCTGAGTGAACATGGCTTTCTCTCAGTCCGTCAATTGAGTGAGTTATGCCAGGTCTCTGAAATGACCATCCGGCGCGATCTGGAATATTTGGAAGCCCACCAGTTAATTCAGCGCACTTTTGGCGGCGCGACTGCCTTGCAAAGCTCCAGGATTGACCTGGCTGGAGGGGGGTTGGGCAAAGAACTTGCCCGTTCAGAAGGCAGTCTGGCCGAGCGGCTGGATGTCTTGGTGGCGACTTCTGTGACCCCTAACTTTGATCGCCTGTTGCTCGAGCGAGTTGGCCGCTCCCAAATTCCGATCATCGCCGAATCTTTGCAATTGCCCAACGCCCAGACGATGGTTGCCGTGGATAATTATGTCGCAGCCAGATCCCTGGGGGTTTGGGCGGGAAATTATGCGCGCCAGAATTGGTCGGTTGAGCCGTTTGTCCTGGATTTGACGTATTTCCTGGCGAACACTCAGGCGCGCAGCCGCGGCTTCATCGCCGGCTTGCGAGAAGTATTCCCCCAGGTCGACCGGGTGCTCTCGCTCAATGCTCAATCCCGATATGACGCCGCTTACCAGCTCACGCGGGATGCCCTGCTGGTCCATCCTGAAATCAACCTGGTCTTTGCGATCAACGATATGGTTGCCTGGGGAGCCATCCAGGCTTGCCGGGACTTGAACCTGGATCCGGCGCAATTGATTGTGTTGCCCTTCGGGCTGGAAGGGGATACGCTCAAAGACGCGTTGGTGGCTGGGCAATATTGCCGGGCTGGATTAGCGATGTTCCCTGAGCTGGTCGGCCCGGCTTGTGTTGAGGCGGCCATTGCGGCCTATAATCAGGTTCCCTTACCCACCGAGTTGATCACCCCGCATGCTGTCCTGACTTCTGAAAACTTGTCCGAGTGGTATCTGCGCAGCGATACCGGTTGGAGGTTCCGTCCAGAAATAGCCCAGACCGGCGGGCTCATTCCGGTCGAGGTGGAGCATTTTGGCGAGCGGCACGGGGTTGCCATGCCAGGCTGCATCGGGATCATTGTCCCTTTCATGGAACACGAGTGGTATCAAAACCTGGTTGCCGCGATGCAGGCGCATGCCAACCACTACCAGATTGAAATTGAGATCGTCGATGTCGATCAGAGCCTGAAAGACGAGGTGGAGCTCAGCCGCCGCGAGATCGCCCGGACGGCTGCGAATATGGCGGAAAACGGGGATGTGATCCTGATCGATGGCGGTCCGATGGCGACATACCTGGCCGAGGCATTGCTTGAGAAGCAGGATTTAACCGTGATCACCAATGCCATGCCGGTGTTCGATATCCTGCGGGCTCATGCTGAGATTATCTTGATCTCAACCGGCGGGGCTTACCGCACCAGCAGCCAGATGCTGGTTGGCCCGACCGCCGAAGGCGCTCTGCGCGAGCTGCGCGCGGATAAAGTCTTCTTACAGGTAGCTGGGATTACCTTCGATTTCGGCCTCTCCCATACCCATATCTCCGAAGTGACTATGAAGCAGGCTATGATCCGCTCAGCGCGCCAGGTGATCCTTCTGGCGGATCACACCCTCTTCCAGCAGGAAGCTACCGTCCAGGTGGCGCCTTTGACTGTTGTGAACCAATTGATCACCGATGACGCGCTACCGGCCAGTACCCGTCTGGATCTCTCCAAACTGGGCATCCAGATTATCCTGGCGAATATTTGACGACCGAAGGAATAATATCAAATTATATAAATAACAGATGGATCGTTGTGCGAATTTGCCGCACAACGATCCATCTGTTCATTTGTCCCCTAGATTCCCTCTTTAGTCTTTGAAGCTCATCGGCAAATACAGGAGTTTCATCAACTTAATCGTAGCAGCCTCGTAGGCGCCCATGTCTGGCAGCGCCCCGCCATCACCGTTGCCGTCCAGCGGGCGTTCAACGCCGTCGAGATCGTGGTCAGGTGCAGCCCACAAGGAGGCGGTATCAATACAGGGGGAGCCAGACTGCAGGTGGTAGTCGCCATTCGCCGGGTCAACAAACAACGGATCGGCGTCGATGCTGCCAATTCCATCCCAACTGCCCTGCAAATCCGAGTAATTCACTTCGGCAGTGCCAGCGCCTTCAACTGCCAGCCCCCAATCGTTGCCGTACAGGATGCTGTTGTTGATGCTCAGGTGAGCCGGATCGGGTGGGTTGATCAGCACGCCGCCTGGGCTGTTGGTGATGGTGACATTGATCAGCGTCGCCGGACCGTTCAAATGTACCGCCATATCCCCCGGGTTATCCGCTACCAGCACGTTGGTCATGCTCAGTTCCCCCTCGCCAACGCGCACGCCGCCCGCCCCCTGCTTGACCTGGTTGCCGATGATCTGGCTGTCCTCTATAATGATTTCTCCCCCACCGATCACCCCGCCAGCCCCCCAGGAGTTGGGGGCGCCGTTTGCCAGGTTGCCGGTGATCAGGCAGTTACGGATGGTCAGAGTAGACCCGTTCATCTGTACACCGCCCGCCTCATTGCCTGACCCGCCGGTGATGGTGAAGCCGTCCAGGGTGACCACTGCCATATCGTTGGTGACCTTTACCACCGGTTCGCCCCAGGTTGGGGGATCGCCGCCTGTGAAAACCGGGTTGGAAAGGGATTTGTCCCAGCTCAAGCCGTCAAACGAGGACGCCAGACCGATGGCAAAGTTGTTGTCGTACCACATCGAGTAGATATCCTCGTAAATATCATGCTCAACCAGCACCATCGGGTCGGCGACGAAGAATTCATCCCATTCGCCCGGAGTGCCGCTGAGCACCGCTGCGGCCTGCCGATCCCATTCCAGGCCGTCGTCTGAGGTGGCATACCCAATGTGCGCCGCGCCCTGGCTCCACAGGCTGTACCATTGGGTGAATTCCGCTCCTTCTTGCATCACGAAAGGCCGCCACAGCCATTCTTCCCAAGCTCTGGAAAACACCGGGTTGCTCGGATCCCATGTCCCGGTCAGCCCGTCGGCGGAGGTTAAATAAGCGTAATATGGCGCCGCTCCGCTGCCGTCATCACCCAGGGTCATCACGAACAGCTTATATTCTGACCCATCATACATGACGTGCGGGTGCTGCACCCCAACATTGTTCCAGGTTTCACTCCCTGGGCCGATAATCGGGTTGCCAGCGTACTTGGTCCAGGTGATCCCATCTGGTGAGGTGGCATAACCGATCTGGGCTGGTGTATCGCCGCCATAACCGCTATACCACATCCGATATTCCTCATCTACTTTCAGGACAGTCGCCAGCTCCGTACCGGAATCATCCCATTCTCCCGGCGCGCCGACCGA
>JAGDMX010000346.1 GCA_017860725.1 Chloroflexota bacterium
CCAGAAGGATCACATCTGGTTGGACAATCCGGTTCAAGCGTGCTAACGCTTCCACAATTCCAGCCGGGGCTTCTTCACCCTGCACTGCTGTGGGCGCCAGAATGACCCGCGCCAGTGGGTAGCGCCGCCGAAGCGTGTTCAGCATATCCCTTAGAGCTGCCCCTGTCGGTGAGGTGACAATGCCGATTGTTTTGGGCCAGCGTGGGATGGGGCGTTTACGCTCAACGGTGAACAGCCCTTCTTCCTCCAGGCGTGCTTTCAGACGCAGGAATTCCTGGTATAGGGCGCCCTCCCCCGCAGGACGGATCAGGTCCGCATACAACTGGTAATTACCGCCTGCCTCATAGACGCTCAGACTGCCGTGGACCTCAACCGCTTCTCCATCACCGGGTAGAACCGATTGTCGCAATACGGCGTTGCGCCACATCACGCAACGAAGCGCTGCCCCTGAATCCTTCAATGTGAAATACAGGTGTCCCGAAGCAGGTCGCGATATGTTGGAGACCTCACCAACTACCCATACCTCCTGCAAATTGGCGTCACTTTCCAACAAGGCCCGCAGGTAGCGGGTCAGGTCAGTTACGGTCCAGGAGGGTGATTGAAATAGAGAGAGTTGTTTCATGCTGGGCAGGGTTTCGGCTGCGAGGATACCCCGCTTCGAGGGGCTTGTCAACCATTCCTTGTCCTGAGAATCTCTGCTACAATACGAATGGTGATTTGAATGCATCATCTCTGGTCTCCCTGGCGCATGGCATACATCGAAAAACATAAAGAAGAAACTGGTTGTGTCTTTTGTGAGGCATTGGGATCGCCCGATAGCCCTCAGAACCTGATTGTCTACCGCGCCAATCAGGTTTTTGTCATCATCAATCGCTATCCATATACCAGCGGTCATCTGATGGTTGTACCTTATGCCCACCAGTCCTCTTTGGAGGGGTTGGATGCCAGCGTACGGGCCGGGCTCATGGAGCTGGCCACTCAAAGTATGGCTGTCTTGAGTCAAGTGTATAGCCCTGAAGGTTTTAATATCGGCATTAACATTGGCGAGCCGGCTGGGGCGGGCATCACCGATCATGTTCATCTTCACGTTGTCCCGCGCTGGACTGGCGACACGAACTTTATGTCCTCTCTTGGCCAGACCCGCGTTTTGCCCGAAACGCTGGAAGATACCTGGCAGCGAATCCGGCAAGCCTGGCAAGCGCTGAACGAATAACCCTCTCAACCTAGATAATAAGCTACTCGCACTTTCGTGGGCCACGCAAAATGATCTGTGTCGCAAGAGTGAAATGATGGAACGCCGAAGATGTACCCCCAAACGGAAAAGTCATGCGCCAAAGGAGTTCATTGGCCATGCAAACGTGCAAAATATCTTGTTTTTTTGCCACAATGTGAGCGGTGAACACCCGGAGACCTCAAAGGGCCATTCTATTATAGAGCCTGAAACGGCTATGCGTGGCACGGGTGAGTGTAGTAGCCCAAACTTATTAGGACCCTCAAGGGGTAAGGAGTAGTGGGGCCTTGGTTACCGCTCGACTGGATTATACCGGAAAAGCCGGAAGAGAACAAGTGTTCTATGACTGCAATTCAATTTGCTAATCTAGTTCATTGTCCGGCTACTAGATCATAATAGGAGGATCTCAATGCCTTCCAATGACCGAGAACCTGTCATCCTTAGTGCGGCTCGGACCCCTTCTGGGCGCTTCCAGGGTAGCCTGAGCAGTATTCCGGCGCCCCACCTGGGGGCGGCTGTGGTCAAGGCGGCGGTAGCTCGCGCCTTTCTCCCAGATCCGGCCTCAATCGATGAGGTGATTATGGGCAATGTGGTCGCTGCCGGGCTGGGCCAGAACCCGGCTCGCCAGGCTGCAATTTTTGCCGGCTTGCCCGAAAGCGTTGGTGCGTACACAGTAAACAAGGTCTGCGGCTCGGGGCTGAAGGCAGTTATGCTGGCTGCTCAGTCCATTCGAGCCAGCGATGGGGATCTGTATGTCGCTGGCGGTATGGAGAGTATGAGCCGGGCGCCTTATCTGATCCACGGGAGAGGTGGAGAATTGCGCTACGGGCACACCCAGTTGACCGATGCCCTGCTGTTGGATGGCTTGTGGGATCCCTTTGAGAACTGGGGTATGGGCGATGCAGCCGAGTTTATTGCCGACGAATTCGAAGTTACCCGCCAGGCGATGGATGAGTTTGCCCTGGCCAGCCATCAAAAGGCCCTGGCCGCAAGTGACGCAGGTAAGTTCAAGAATGAAATTGTCTCCATCGAATTGCCGGGAAAGAGGGGGCAGATAACAGTTTTTGAGACGGATGAGACCCCGCGGCGCGATACAACTATGGAGGTGCTGGCTGGATTGAAGCCGGCCTTCCGCAAGGATGGTAAGGTGACAGCTGGTAATGCCCCGGGTCTAAACGATGGCGCTGCTGCCCTGGTTGTCGCCAGCCGCGCAGCAGCCAACCACAGTAATTTCCAACCGCTGGCTTGCATAGTTGGATATGCCCAGGCGGCAGTCCATCCAAAATATCTCTTTGATGCTCCTGCCCATGCCATCCCCAAATTGTTGGAAAAAGTTGGTTGGTCCTTGCAGGATGTTGATCTGATCGAGTTAAATGAAGCTTTTGCTGCCCAGGTGCTGGCTAATGGCTATGCCCTGGCAGATCGGGGATGGGATTGGAGCAAGGTCAATGTTAATGGCGGTGGTATTGCCTTGGGCCATCCTATCGGTGCCAGTGGAGCCAGACTGCTGACTACCCTGATCTATGCCTTGAAAGATCGAGGCTTGCAGCGTGGACTGGCTGCCCTGTGCCTGGGTGGCGCTGAAGCCGTGGCTATGGCGATTGAGATCGAATAAGGAGGAGAATCCTGATGGATATCCAGCATATCTTTGTGGTTGGCGCCGGTACGATGGGCAACGGTATTGCCCAAACCGCGGCTGTCTCTGGTTACCGGGTTACCATGATGGACGTGATCCCTGAGCAGTTGCAACGTGGCCAGGCCGCCATCGCCAAATCTGTCGAGAGGTTGATGGCGAAGGGCGTGCTCAGCGATGCCCAAAAGCAGGCCACGCTTGCCATCGCGGCTACAGCAAGCCTGGATGGGGTGCCCGAGGCGGACCTGGTGATCGAAGCCGCCACTGAAAATCCCCAGCTCAAAGACAAGCTCTTTGCCGACCTGGATCATCTGGCTCGTCCGGAGGTGATCTTGGCCTCCAACACTTCTTCGATCAGCCTGACCAGGATTGGCGCCGCCACCCATCGACCCGATCGGGTGATTGGCATGCATTTCTTCAATCCGGTGCCGATGATGCGCCTGGTGGAAGTGATCCGAGGTCTGGCTACATCTGATGAAACGACAGCCGTTGCGATAGAAGTCGCTCGTCGCATGGGTAAAGAGCCCGTCGAGGCCAAGGACTCTCCAGGCTTTATCTCTAACCGCATCCTTTGCCCGATGATCAATGAGGCTATCTTCGCCCTACAGGAAGGAATTGGCACACCAGAAGCCATCGACACCGTCATGCGCCTGGGGATGAATCATCCCATGGGACCGCTTACCCTATGCGACCTGATCGGCCTGGATGTGGTCTTATTTGTTATGGAGGTGCTGCACCGTGATTTGGGAGAGGACAAGTACCGTCCGGCACCGCTACTGCGTAAAATGGTCGCAGCCGGTTACCTGGGACGCAAGAGCGGAAAAGGTTTCTATGATTATTAAATCACGGGAGGCCGCTTGTGGCGGCCTCCCGCTGCGCTGCGACACCCTAAATTCCACCGAGGCGGAGGGATGTCGCAGCGCTACGTATGGTACTATCGTTCATCGACATCACCTCCTTGTGGTAGGATAGCAAGGAGAGGGGTGATTGT
>JAGDMX010000347.1 GCA_017860725.1 Chloroflexota bacterium
TAGTAGTCTATATTTTACTCTGTTTTTACGATAGTGGAGAGAAATTTTGCCCGCTAGTGCATATTTTAAGGGTATTCTAAAGGTTTTCGGTGACATCAGCTTGCTATTCATCCGACTTCACAATATAATCTGAGTACAGGTTGTGAATAAAAGCAATATAATAACAAACCTAATCCGAAACTCGTGAACTATGAGCGCTCAAAGCGAGGCAATGCCTGCTGATCAGAATCGTTTTCACGTGTCTGCGGCGGGGCTTGAACGACTGATCGACCTCACCACGGATGGCATCCTGATATTCAGCCAGGCGGGGCAGATTATTTACTGCAATCAGGCTGCCTGCCAGATTCTTGGCTGTAACGCACAGGAGCTAATCGGTATGCCGATTAGCAGGGTGTTGTCTGACGACATCCTCTCCTCCCATTTCTCGAACCTTATCGATGCAGATCAAGACGGCATCCTACCCGACACGCAGCGCTATACCTTGAGCGGCCGGCGTAAAAACGGGGATAAATATTCTGCCGAGATTGCTATTCATCAATTGGTAGATCAGGATGAGTCGCGGTTTGCAGTGATCATGAAAGATACAACCCGCCGCACTCAAGTGGCCGACGAGCTGCGCCAACAGCTAGAGCGTACGCGCGCAGTATCCGAGATGTCGCGCCTGCTGGCGGAGGTCGTGCAGGATTACGACCAGGTGCTGCGGACGATCGCATGTATGACCTCTGAGATGATGGGGGACACCTGTGTGGTCAGCCTGGCTACGGAGGATCGAGAATGGCTGGAGATGGTGGCTTATCATAATCCTGACCCGGCGGTGGTTGAAACCATACGCTCGTTATTTACCAGCGAGCCCTATCATGTTGGAGACGGGTTGGCGGGAGAAGTCTATCTTACCGGGCAGGCGAGACGGCTGAATAAAATGAGCCAGGAGAATCAAAAGCAGGTTACAAAACGGGAATATCACGATTACCTGGAGCGGATTGGCATGTCCGGTCTTCTGCTCGCTCCAATCGTGGCGAATAATAATGTGATTGGGACTTTAGGGATCAGCCGGACGGTTAGCGACCAGCCCTATACCCAGGCGGATGAGGATTTCTTAGTAGACCTGGCAGCCCGCGCCGGATTGGCAATTGTCAATGCCCGCCTGCTCAAGCAAACCCAAGAGCAACTCCAGGAAATCCAGCAGATAGACAATGAGCTGCAAAATGCGGAGGACCGCTTTTACAAGGCATTTTATTCCAGCCCGGTGGCGATTTCGATCAGCTCGTTGGAGGACGGACGCTTCCTGGATGTCAATGATTCTTTCTTAAGGATGTTCGGCTACACCCGGCCGGAGGTGGTGGGTAAACGCGCCCTTGACCTGGATATGTGGGTGGATCCCGAAGTGCGTAAGGAGCTGGTCAGGGCAATTCAAACGCATGGCGCGGTGCACAATCTGGAAAGCCGCTACCGGACACACAGCGGTGATATACGCTATTCCCTGTCTTCCATAGAACACATTGAACTGGATGGAAAATCCTGCCTGCTGACCATGGCGCATGACATCACCGAGCGGGTTGAAGCACTTAGGACCCTCGAGCAGCAAGTGGAGGAAGGAGCGCGTACCTCAGCCCAGCTTTCCCGGCAAGCTGAGATCAGCCGGCGCGATCTGGAAGCGCTTTACCGAGCAGATGAGCAGCTTTATCGCCACCTGCACCTGGAGCAAGTGTTACAAGCCCTCGTGGATGTTGTGATCGACCTGCTGCACGCTGACAAAGCCAGCGTCCAGGTGTGGGACCCGCAAACCAGGCGACTGGTGGTAAAAGCAGCCCGCGGTTTCAGCCAGCAGGCAATCGA
The DNA here is from genome assembly GCA_017860725.1 of Chloroflexota bacterium. Taxonomy (GTDB): domain Bacteria; phylum Chloroflexota; class Anaerolineae; order Anaerolineales; family UBA4823; genus CTSoil-045. The sequence goes on from JAGDMX010000347.1 coordinate 1,837, forward strand.
TTTGATGTCTAAATTCCAGGCTGGCGAGGGGATTGCCGGTCAGGTTTTTGAGCGTGGCGAGCTGATCACAGTTGATGATGCTAGGCTGGCACCCCACCCATCAGATGGCATTGCAGCCATGGAAGGGATCAGCTCGGTGGTGTGCGTGCCGATCCGCATTCAAAACCAGATCTTTGGTGTGTTCGGCATGGATTACTGTTCTCAGCGGATATTCTCCGAGGAGGATAAACGCCTGCTACTGGCGCTGGCACATCGGGCGGCAATCGCGATCGAAAATGCCCGTCTGTATGGGCAGGCCGAGCAGGCTGCGACACTGGAAGAGCGCCAACGACTGGCGCGCGAGCTGCACGATTCGGTCACCCAATCGCTTTACAGCCTGGCCCTGTTGGCAGAAGCTGGTCGGCGGATGGCCGGAGACCGCTACCAGGTGGAACAGGTGCTCTCTCGCCTGGGCGAAACCGCCCAGCAAGCTTTACGTGAGATGCGCCTGATGGTATACGAGATGCGCCCACTGGCTTTACAAGAAGTTGGCCTGGCAGCGGCCATTCAACAGCGGCTGGATGCGGTGGAAAAGCGAGCTGGCATCCAGGCGCGCATGATGGCGGAAGGCCAGCGGGAGCTATCCCCCGACCAGGAGGTGCAGCTTTACCAGATTGCACAGGAGGCACTCAATAATGCCCTGGCACACGCATCTGCCAGCCAGGTGGAAGTGCAATTAAACTTGTCGGAGCTGGAGATTTTGATGTTGGTTAAAGACAATGGGATCGGGTTCGAAGTCGCAACCGGTGCTCGACATAGTGGCATGGGTTTGACGAACATGCGAGAGCGTGCTGAGCGAATGGGCGCCAGCCTGACGATTGATTCCATCCTGGGTAAAGGTACTTCCGTAAAGGTCGAATTGCCGATTTCAAGTGCTTGAGTTAAAATTGTCAGTGACGATGAAAAGAGCATCTAAAGCAGAAATGGCGCGAGACTTCTGATGGCCCAACCAATCCGGATTCTGATTGCCGACGATCATGCCGTTGTACGAGAGGGCATTCGCTCGCTGATCTCGACCGAGACGGATATGGCCCTGGTGGGGGAGGCTTCCGATGGTGAGGCTGCCGTGCGCCTCTATAAAACATTGCATCCGGATGTAACCGTGCTGGATATGGTGATGCCCCACATGGATGGGATTACCGCGATTCGGCTAATCAAGGACTACGATCCGGAGGCGCGCATCCTGGTTCTCACCAGCTTCGCCGAAGATGAGAAGGTATTTCCAGCGCTGAAAGCCGGGGCAATGGCTTACCTACTTAAAGATTCATCACCAACGGATCTGATCAAGGCAATCCGAAATCTCTCGCGGGGCGAATCGTTCCTGGACCCTACCATTGCCCGCAAAGTGCTGGCCGAGATCGCACGGCCTACCCAGCCCGCCCCGGCAGAAGAGCTGCTCAGCGAGCGCGAGCGGGAGGTGCTGGACTTACTGGCTGAGGGGCTGTCTAACCAGGAGATCGCAACTCGCCTGGTGATCAGCGAGCGCACGGTGCGCAGCCATGTGGGAAGCATCCTGGCCAAACTGCATCTGGCGAACCGCACACAGGCGGCCTTGTACGCAATCCGCCACAAGTCGTCCTGATCCGACCTTCCAATCATACAAATGTCGCATTCGGCCGCTCGTCAGAGCGGCCTTTTAGCCGATTAAAGATCAGGATTTGTGCCAATGAAAAATTCAAGGTAGGCTGGTATATTAACAGTGGATGGATAAGTATTCCACTGCCGGGACGATACAATGTGAATCAAACAGGTTTTACCGTTCTGATTTTGGCCAACGCGCCAACTTTAAGCAGTGCCTTACAAGCCCTGGTCAGCTCGATCTCTGAGACACAAACTATCGCCGTGGCGTTGGAGCTTCCCGCGGGTATCCAGCTTGCGATTGAGCTGCAGCCTGATCTAGCGATCCTGGAAGCAGGCGATGAAATGGAAATTGCTGCCAAGCAGATGGAAGCCCTCCGGCAGGTGAGTTGGAGAACCCG
>JAGDMX010000348.1 GCA_017860725.1 Chloroflexota bacterium
GGGCACGTGGCCGACTGACTTGCGTATAGATTACCCGGCCTTGACCCGGCAAGCGCACATCGACCAGCGGTTCTTGCTGGCAATAGCCGATGCAGCCGGTTTTGGAGAGCCGGGCATCCAGGCCGCGTTGCTCAAGGCGTTGATGGATGGTTTCATAGATCTGACCTGCCCCCGCTGCCAGACCACAAGTTGCCATACCGACGCTGATCTTAATCTGATCCGGGTAAAGGGTAGCTTCTCCGGCAGCGCGCAGGGAATTTAACTCGGTGGTAGAGTGGATCTTCATTTCTGTATCCGGGTTGTTGAATCCTTGCAGGTTTGGCCTGCAAGGATTCAACCCATCGTCTCGGAACCTATTCGCGATAACGCGCCAGCAGCGCGTCGAGATCGGCGGTTGTTACACGCCCGAAAGTTTCATCGCCCAGGCGGACCACAGGAGCCAGACCGCAGGAACCGACACAACGCACCCGTTTCAACATGAACAGCAGATCCTGGGTGGATTGCTCGGGGGCAATGCCGAGTGCGGCTGAGAGATGTTGCATGAGGGCAGCCGCCCCCTTGACATAACAGGCAGTGCCTTCACAAACCTGGAGCTTATGGCGGCCACACGGACGGAAACTGAAGGCAGCATAAAATGAAGCCGCGCTGACCATCTGGCTGAGCGGCACACCCAGGGACAGGGCAGTTTGGCGCAGCTCATCCTGGGGAAGGTAACCATAACGGGCGCTGATCTCGTGCAGGGCAGCCAGCACAGCCCCAGCCGGGGGTTGGTGGTAGTGTTGTGCGGGCAGCATTGTTCAGATTCCCAGCCCGGCGCGACGTTCCTTGAGCACAGCTACCAGCTTGGCAGCCGCGGCTTTTGGATCAGGCTCGACGATGAAGTAACCTCCCAACAGATCCTTGGCAGTCTGGGTGAGCACCTGGACGACCAACGGGCTGCCAGTCACCGGCGGGACGACGCCAACGTGGGTGGGTAAGCCCATCGCCACAGCCCAGGTGCCGATGGAGACTGCTTTTTCCATGGCCGCTTCAGGTGCAGTGGCTACCACCGGCAAGGCGCTGACATCCACGCCCAATTTATTGGCAATTGCGGTGGCGATGCTGGCGGCGCGGGTGTTGTCGACGCAGGAGCCGGTGTGCAACGCCAACGGTAATGGCCCACCCAGCCCGGCTGCCTGTCCAAGAGCGGTCAGGACGGCTTTCAAGCCAGGACCGGCATACTTTTCAGTGGCAGCCGGGGTGAGCAAACCGTGACGGGCAAAGCTGCCAGACGCGCAGCCGGTGCACAGGATCAACACATTCTCAGCAGCCAGGGCTTTGACCAGCTCCACGAAGGTCTTATCCTGGGTAATCTTGACATCATTGCATCCAGCGAACAGGCACACGCCCAGGATGTTGCCGTTGACAATGTTATCGACCAGCGGTTTGAGCGGGTCCTGCGGGTCAACGAGGGCCAGTACTTTCACAATTGTCTCAGCAGACATACCGGCCCAGGCATCGTTGACCACCGGAGGAATGTTAACTTTGGCTGGATCGCGCTTCTTAAAAGCTTCGATCGCCAGGCGGATGATCTCTTGCGCTTTCTGGCCGGCGTGCTTTTCATCGAATTCGATGTGATGGGCGCCAGTGATCTTGGCGATCGACATGGTGGTAATGATGGCGGTGTGGTAATGGCTGGCGACCGTGGGCAGGCTGGGCATGATGCACTGGTAATCAACCACCGCGGCATCCAGCGCCCCGGTTAAGATCGCCAGCTCTTGAGAGAGTGAATTGGTCGCGGTGGGTATGCCGTGGCGCATCATCACTTCGAGCCCGGTGCAACAAATCCCGACCAGGTTGATGCCTGCTGGAGCCCCGGCAGCAATAGCCTCTTCCCGCATCAGTTCAGCCTGGGCGACGATCACTTCGCTGAGCACCGGGTTGTGACCGTGCACGGCGATGTTGACCGCGTTTTCCTTGAGCGTGCCAAGATTGGCGCGCGCCATCACCGGAGCCGGGGTGCCGAAGAGGATATCGGATAGATCGGTGGCCAGGTACATGCCGGTGTAATCGCCCACGGCGCACTTGATCGCACCGAGCAGGATGTTGACCGCGTCGGCGTCCACGCCGTTGGTGGTGCGGTGCATTACTTCCGCCACTGCAGAATCCAGGCCGGAAGGGATCAGGCCAAACTGCTCAAATTTTTGCATACGGGCAGGGGTGATGGTAGTCTTGAGCCATACCGGCGGGTCCTCACGCTCGGAAAACTCATCCAGGGCCAATTGGGCCAGCTCGCCGGCCAGCTCTTCTTCACTCTTGCCATCCCGGGTGATGCCGACCCGCTGAAGCACAGCGTAGAATTTATCCTTGTCTTTGATGCTGTAATCCGGCGCTTCTCCCCGGCTGAACTTGAGCATGGTGTGCACCAGGTGCTTGGCATGGGCGGAGTGCGAGGCGGTGCCACCAGCAATGCTGCGGGCCAGGCCGCGCGCCACGATCACATCTGCCGAGGCGCCACAAATGCCATATTTAGGGCCGCTGACGCCAAAGGGGTCGATGCGGCACGGTCCTTGCAAGCAGTGCCGGCAGCATAATCCTGTTTCGCCGAAACCGCACTGGGGAAGTTGAGCTTCATAGCGATCCCAGGCGGTGGTTACACCAGTTGCCTGGGCGGTCTTTAGTAAAAGGATCGAATCGGGGCTGATTGAGCGTTCCATGGGTTATTCCTCCAGGGATTGGGTCATGGTGGTTTCGCGCAGGCTTTTGGCGTTTGACAGGATCGCGCTGGCGCGTAATCTCGATTGGTGAGCAAATTCGTCGCCTTCCAGGAAGAGAATTGCCCCGGTCGGGCAGGCAGCTGCACAGGCAGGCACGGATCGATCGGGACACAGATCACACTTAAGGGCCATCATCTTGCCATCGGGTGCAAGAGCACGGGCGATCATCCCGAATGGGCACATCATCACACACATACCACAGGCGATGCAGGCATGTGCGCCACCGACATTGATCACCACGCCCTCAACCGTGCGATACATGGCCTGAGGAATGCAGGCAGCCATGCAGGGAGCGGGATCGCAGTGGCGGCAGGTCATTGGCATTTTGAATATCTCAAAGGGACCATTGGAAACTGCTTCGACGTACACCCGGGTATGGGGTGGGGGAGATTCCATCATCGCCCCCAGTAGATTCTTGCTCTTGGAATGCTCAACAGTGCAAGCGATCTCGCACGTTTTGCAACCAGTACAGAGCTCCGGACGGACAAATAATCGTTTCATAGACAACCTCCAGAGTTAGTTAGATAGTCATGTCGGCGGATAGTCAGATGATGTAACTGGTTTGCAAGATGGTAGAAGTACGCTGACTTATTAAGTTTAAGGAAAACCGGAACTGAGGATCGATTTGTTTGTGATTTCCAACACTTGGGTTAAAGTGTAGCATAATTAAGATCTGGAAGTCAAATATTTATTACACAAAAAAGAACATTCCTGCGGACGAATGGATAATCTCTATCTTGCTCGAAGAGGATAAATATGCAATACGATTTCGATCGCCAAAATAACCGCATTGGCACTCACGCGATTAAGTGGGAGTTCAGCGATGAACGAAAAAGCCCGGTGCATCTTAAGCCGACCGATCTGTGTAAGGAGGAAGGCGGCGTCCTGCCGATGTGGATCGCTGATATGGATTTTCCCTGCCCACAGCCGGTAGTCGAAGCGGTGGTTACCAGGGCGGAACACGGTATTTATGGCTATACCGATACACCAGATTCGTATTACGCCAGCGTTGCTCATTGGATGAAACGCCGTCATGGATGGGAGATCGACCCAGAGTGGATCTGCACCACTCCGGGGGTTGTGCCAGC
>JAGDMX010000349.1 GCA_017860725.1 Chloroflexota bacterium
ATGCCGAAATCCCGGACGAAGAGCGCCGGCTGGCAGAAGACCTGATCTTCAACCGCCGCCCCGACGCGCTGCAGCGCTTCATTGAATACTTTGCCAGCAGCGCCGCCGAGTCGCAGAAGCGCGCTACTGTCTCTGAAGATCCCACCGCCGGCATGAGCGCGGAACAGCGCCTGGGCTGGCGCATCCTGCACCGCCATAAGGAGGGTGTGGAGAGCGATATCGACGAAATCCTGAGGCGCGACCCCGATAGCTCCCGGCACGAAACGGCCGTGAGCATCCTGAACAATGTTCTGCTGCCGGCGATGAAAGAGGTCGGCGACCGCTTCGGCGCCGGTGAGCTGATCCTTCCTTTCGTGCTGCAGTCCGCCGAGGTAATGAAGAAGGCTGTCGCCCACGTGGAGCAGTTCCTGGAGCGGGCGGAAGGGACCACGAAAGGGACCGTCGTCCTGGCGACGGTGTATGGCGATGTGCACGATATCGGCAAAAACCTGGTCAAAACCATTCTGTCGAACAACGGCTATACCGTTATTGACCTGGGTAAGCAGGTGCCGGCGGAGACAATCATCACGAAAGCAGTGGAGGTCAAAGCCGATGCCATCGGCCTGAGCGCACTGTTGGTCAACACCAGCAAACAAATGCCCCTGATTGTCAATGAGCTGCAGCGGCGCGGGCTGGGATTCCCAGTCTTGGTGGGCGGGGCAGCCATTAACCGCCGTTTCGGCTGGCGCATCCTGTTTACCGAAGACGGGACGCCTTACCAACCAGGAGTGTTTTACTGCAAAGACGCCTTCGAAGGGTTATCGACCATGGACGCCCTGATCAATCCCCAGCAGCGCTCAGCCCTGCTCGAGCGCCTGCAGCAAGATGCCGCCCGCGAGATGAATCGTGTGATCGAAAAACCTTCATCTGCTAGCGGGCAGCGCTCGACTGTTGCGAGCGCCCTTGCCATTCCACGCCCGCCGGCCTGGGGAGCACGTGTGGTGCGTCAGATGCCGCTGGAGTTCGTCTTTCAATGCCTGTTCAAAAACGAGCTGTTCCGCCTGTCCTGGGGCGCCAAAAATGCCCACGGCGAGGAGTGGGTGCGGCTGAGCGCCGAGTTCGAGGCGCGCCTGCAGCGCATGCAGCGCCAGGCGTTGCGTGAGGGCTGGCTGCAGCCCCAGGCTGTCTATGGCTACTGGCCGGCTCAATCCGATGGCGACGATCTGGTGCTTTTCGACCCGGCGTCTGTGGAGAGCGGTGAGCCTCTCGAGCTGCTGCGTTTCAATTTTCCCCGCCAGTTGGAGGGGGACCACCTGTGCCTGGCCGACTATTTCGCCCCGCTCGGCTCAGATATGATGGATGTGGTCCCGCTGCAAGTGGTCACCGTCGGGCAGGAAGCCAGCGATCGCTTCGACCGCCTGCAAGCTGCCGGGGACTATTCCGAAGCTTACTACACCCACGGATTGGCCGTGCAGACCGCCGAGGCCGCCGCTGAGTACCTGCACCGCCACATCCGCCGTGAGCTGGGTCTGACTGAAGGCCAGGGCAAGCGCTATTCCTGGGGTTACCCCGCCATCCCCGAGCTGAGCGATCACCGTAAGGTGTTCGATTTGCTGCCGGCCGAAGGTGAGCTGGGGATGAGCCTGACCACCGCCTACCAGCTCATCCCGGAGCAGTCAACGGCCGCGATTGTCGTGCACCATCCACAAGCCAAGTATTTCAGCATCGGTGAGAGCCGGGTAGAACAGCTTATGCGCTGAAGCGCGCATCCAGTAGGGCAACGATCTCCCAAAACCAGGATTCTGACTGCTGCTGCCTTGCCGCCAGCTCTGCAGCGCTGCCAATAAAAAAGAAGCCTTCAAGCCGCTGCACTACCTCGGCGGGCAGCTCATAATAAACGTAACGCGAGTGAAAATTGTAGTGGTAGGGGCTGTACCACATGCGCAGCACCTCCAGCAGGGGGCGCAGGGTATGCCCCTGGTAATAGGCGATGGCTTCGATGGCATTGCCGCGATTAAGCTCCTTCGACACCAGGGATTGGAACAGGGGGAAGGTCACCCGCAAGGTTTCCAGGCGATGAGTTAACTGGCGGCTGAACTCGCCGGGGTCGATCGGCGGCACATCGGTGACCCCAGCCTTATCAAAGTGCACCCTCCTCTCCCCATGAATTTCACGCTCCAGGAACTTGACCATATTGTTGTGCTTCATCACCACGAAATCGACCAGCAGGTAAGGGCCGGCATCGCGCAGCCAGAAGAAAGTCTGGGCATGCCCGTGCCAGGTGGGCTGTGGCAGGGCAAACTTGAGCTCCAGCGGAGATAACTCGATCAGGCTGCGCTCGGCCAGCGCCATGACTTCGTCCACCCGCTCGTCTTCCACATCTACCTGCAGGTCGATATCCGACCAGTCGTCCACCCGGTCAAAAGATGCTGCGCCGCCTTCCCACATGGCATAGACGTAGGGCAGCGGCTCGAAGGCGGCTCGCAGGGCCTCGAGGATGCGCTGGCGTGATAATGTGTACTGGCTCATGGTTCCAATCCCTCCGCTCGTCAACGTAGAATGGTCGTATTATATCCCCGGCATGCGATGACTCCCTCATTTGACTGAACTGTCATGGCGAGTACCTCCACAGCGCTCCGCGTATTTCTTTCTGAAGGAAACTCTCTTGATGTCCCTGCGAGGCGATCTTTGCCGAAGCAGTCTCAACATGCCACTCCGAGATCGCTTTATCGCAAAGAGCGCTCCTCGCAGAGGCATTTGCCTTTCTTGTGAAAACCGTGATCCCGGTACCGGCATTCATCCTGCGCGGTTCGCAAAGGTATCGCTGCATGCATTGTGGCTGCAAGTACACTCCCGAACCAAAACAACATGGTTACCCCGATGAGATGCGCAAGCAAGCGGTGCAGCTGTATGTGGATGGCATGAACTTGCGCCGCATTGCCCGTCATTTTGGTATTCATCACCGTACTGTCTCCTTATGGGTGCAAGCCAGTGCCGCCAGTTTGCCAGAAGCGCCGGTTACCACCTGGGCCGCTATGAAGTCTCTGAAGGCAAAACCGATACGTATTCGGTGGAAGCAGATAATGCCGAACTGCGCCACTACCTGGCGCGTTTGGCCAGGTCGTCGAGATGCTTCTCGCGTTGCCCTTATGCGCTGGAATGTGCCTTGCGTTTGTTCGTCTACTGCTACAACCGGCGTCAACTCTACAAGCAGCGGTACCCTGCTTATCCAGCCCATGTTAAGGACTTCCTTGATCCACTATTTTAGCCACTCCCGTCTGACGCCTCTTATTGTATATACCTGAGGAGATCGCAGCATGATCGGAATAGACTTTGGCACTACCAACACCGGAGCAGCGCTGTTCGATGGCCGCGTGATCCGCCCCTTGCTGCTCGATCCGGAAAGCCCAACCCCAATTATCTGCCGCTCAGCCGTCTACATGACCCGCACCGGGGAGTACTTCCTGGGTAGCTCGGCGCTGAACACCTACTTCGAGCAGAATGTAGGCCGGCCGACGCGCTACCGCAAAGTGCGCGTGGGTGAGATCATCCAGGTTTTCGCTGAGCTGCCTACCTTCTACCGGGATGTCTTCGTTTACGAAGACGAGTTCTCCCCGGGACGTCTGTTCACGTCAATCAAAACGGCCTTACGCAACCGTGAATATTTTGGCACGGCTTTCCTGGGCAGTTGGTATACGGCCAGCGACCTGGTGGCGGTCTTCCTGATCGGCGTGAAGATGCAGATGGAGCGCAACCTGGGGGCGCCGGTCACTGAGGCCGTTCTGGGACGCCCGGTGCATTTCTCCTTCGACCCCAACGAGGACGAGGTCGCCCAAAGTCGCCTGCTGGATGCCGCCTTCAAGGCCGGCTTTGAGAAGGTCTACCTGGAATACGAGCCGGTAGCAGCCGCCCTCTCCTATGAGCTAGGCCTGGAGCGGCGTGAGACTGTGTTGGTTTTCGACTTCGGCGGTGGCACCTTGGATTTCACCATCATGCGCATCGGCGGCTCCCAGCCACAGCAGGTGCTGGCGACCGGCGGTATCCCCATCGCGGGCGACATCTTCGACCAGCGGTTGTTCCGGGCAGTGATTCCACCGCACCTGGGTGAGGGCGGCACCTTTATATCCCAGGGAACCCGCTACCCCATCCCGGCGCATATCTTTGACTCGCTGGCCAACCCGCAGGAAATCCTGGCGCTCAACACGCCCCAAAACCTAGAGATGCTGCGCGGCATCCACCAGGGCGCGGTGGATGTGGATAAAACCCACGCATTGCTGGAAATCGTATCCTCCAACTACGCCCTGCTGGCTTTTGACCTGGTTGAGCGCACCAAGCGCCAGCTTTCCACCGACCTGATCAGCACATTAATCCTGGAGGGCAAGGATTTCACCATCAAGGAGTGGGTCACGCGCCTGCGCTTCGAGCAGGCGATTATCAAAGAGTACGAGCTGATCCGGCAGGAGCTGCTGGCGACAGTGGATAAATCCGGCCTGCGCTTGCAGGAGATCGATCGGGTGGTGCGTACTGGTGGTTCTTCACAAATTCCGCTGTTCGTTGAGCTGCTCAACGAGTTATTCGGCCCGCAGAAGGTGCTGGCGATCGACGCCTTTAGCAGCGTCACGGCCGGGCTGGCCGTGCGCGGGCACCAGATCGCTTCCGGGCAGATCGAGCTACCGGCTTACACCCCTGACTCGACCCGGCGCTCAATGGAACAGGCCTCCAAAGCTGACGGGACGGCGGATATCCGCCAGGTGCGCCTGGAGGTCGTCCAAAAACGCCTGGCTGTTCGGCAGGGCTTTCACGGCGAGGCGAGGAGACTGCCGGAGCAAATCCTGTTCTTCCTGCGCGGCAAGGGGATGCATGCCCTGGATGCCACCAAACTTACCGAGTTCTCCCATTCAAGCACGGCAGCCGTGAAACTCAAGGGGGCGTTTGCTGCCCTGCTGAAGCCAACCAGCCAGCTCATTCTGCTCGCGAAGGATGACCAGGCTTTGCTGATTACCAGCCGCCACAAGTTTATCTCGGCGCGCGTCGCCGACCTGTATCTGGCCTCGCAGGCCGCCTCCCACGAAATTGCTCACTCACTACCACTGGAGAAGGATGAGTTCGTGGCTGCCATGACCGGCTGGAAACCTGCAGACTTGGAGCAGTCTTTCTTGGTGATGATCACCCGCGCCGGGCAGGGCCGCGCATTTGATGCCCGCTTGCTGGCGGAGTATGTTGCCAAACGGCCTTACTTCCAGCTCGAGCGGCGCTATAGTGGTATCCCGGCAGCGCTGGTCTCGGCCGGCGGCGATGATTTCGTGCTGGCAGGCACGAATCTGGGCAGGATTGCAGCGGCATCGATCCCCACGCTCAGCGTCCAGCCTTACGATCTGTTGAAACTCCGATCAGGAGAGCGACTGTCCGCGGTGGGTATAAGCCGACCCGGCAGCCCCCTGCTTACCCTCAGCGATCAAGGCGCCTGGTTGTGGCTGGAATCGGAAAAATTTGTTACAGGGGGAGCGCCAGCTGTGCGTGGGCAAACCCTGCGGCGGAACTTTGCCTTTAGCGCTTTATTTACCCCCGACCAGATCAAAAGCAATGCAATCATCGGCTTTACCACCCAACACCGGCTGCTCAACCTCAGCCGGCACTACCTGGCAGGCACACCCTTGACACCACCGGCCACCCCAACAGCCCTGCAATTGGAATCCGGGGAGGCGTTGATAGCCTGCCTGTTGATCGCAGCATGAATCATAACCTGCTTATGTGCAGTTATTCACAATCCAGTGTATACTGGGTGCGGTTGTCCCCGAGGTATAGAACCGTATGATCCCGATCCTGGCTGACGAGATGCTGACCCTGTTTGCCATCCTGGTAATTGGCACCGGGCTTGGGCAGCTTTCCTTTCGAGGCATCAAGCTGGGTGCAGCCGGGGTGCTCTTCACCGCCATGGTGTTCGGTCATTTTGGCTACACTGTGCCAAAACCGGTGATGGAGCTGGGGCTGTTGCTCTTTGTATATGCCGTTGGCTTGCAGGCTGGGCCACGTTTCTTCCGAACCTTTCAGCGGCACGGCATCCAGTACGTGGTGATTGCCTTGGTTATCGTAGGCGTAGGCGTGCTGGCAACCGTCGCAGTGGGGAAATATCTGGGATTGGATTTCCAGCTTGCCTCGGGGCTGTACACGGGTGCTCTGACCTGCACCCCGGCGCTGGCGGCTGCGATCTCTGCCGTTGAACGCATCGCCCCCGGCACCAGCGGGGCGGTATCCGTCGGCTACGGCGTGGCCTATCCTTTCAGCCTGATCAGTATGGTCCTGCTGATCCAGTTCCTTCCCCGCCTGGTGCGCCGCAACCTGCGCCAGGAGGAGGCCAATTGGGTGCAGGAGAAGCAGGTTGAATCACCCGCCCTGGAAGCCAGGGTGTACCGCATCACCAACCCCAACTGCGACGGCAAGCAGATTCGCGAGGTCAACCCCCACCGTATGAGTTTGGTCAACATCTCGCGCATCAAGCGCAGCGGGCAGGTGTTTGCCGCTTCGCCCGATATGGTGCTGCAACTGAACGACGTGGTGATGGTGGTCGGCACGATGGATGAGCTGGGTAAGATGCCGCTTTTGCTGGGCGAAGAAACCGATGAGCGCATGGACGTGAATGCCAATGTGTTGAGTGTGGATGTGGAGGTGATTGAAGCTTCGCTGACCGGCAAGAAACTGGCCCAGCTAAAGGTTTGGGAACGCTATACAGTGCTCATCACCCGCATCCGCCGCCAGGGATTAGAGATTACGCCAACCGGCAATGTCAGCCTGGAAATGGGGGATAATATCCGGGTGGTCGGTGAAAAAACTGCTGTCGATGCTTTTGTCAGGCTTGTGCATGGCCACCCACGGCGGGCCAGCGAGACCAATATGCTGCCGTTCCTGGCGGGTTTATTGCTGGGCATCCTGCTTGGCGCCATTCCCATCAATCTGCCGAACGCGTTTATCGTCAGCTTGCTGGTCGGGCACTTTGGTGGGCTGGGGCCGCTCAGGCTGTATGTGCCAACTGCCGCCAAAAATGTGCTGCGCGAGTTGGGCTTGATCTTCTTCCTGGCAGGCGCCGGGATCGCCGCTGGGGCGAACTTCCTGCAAATCCTGCAGGGCCAGGGTTTTGGGTTGCTGGTTGGCGGGGCATTGATCACCATCCTGTCATTCATGGCCGGCTTGCTGCTGATGCTCGGCCTGTACCGCATGAACCTGCTGGCGGTGATGGGCTCGCTCTCCGCCAGTATGACCAATCCGGCAGCCCTGGAGGCTGCCAATACCCGCACGGAGACCGAGCTGCCAGTGCTATCCTATGCCAGCGTCTACCCGGTAGCACTGATCTTCAAGATCGTCCTGGCACAGCTGCTGGTTGAAATTCTGCGGCAAGTGTTGTAGACGCAACAGGCATCGGAGAGCTAGTTGCATTAAAGAAAGAGCCAGCGGGAAGGCTGGCTCTTGTTACTTCAAATTCTTATTTATAGGACAGGCGCATTAGGGTGCGCTGCACACAATCCCATCGCCGTAAACACAATTTGTGGAGGTCGTCCACCAGTTGGCGGGGAAGACGGGCGTGCCGCCATCCGTGACAGCGGGGTAAGCCAGCCAGATCCCGGCCCGCTCTTCCGGCCACATCCAATCCAGGCCGGGCACGACCAGGATGCGATCGTTGCCGCGGTGGTATTCGTCCGTAATTGGCGGCCAGGGCGGAATCGACTCAACATGCAGGTGTGGATCGAAGTAAAGCCCTTCGGCATGCACGTTGCCGGGTGCATCCAGGGGATATAGGCTTAGATCGAAGGGTTTATATTCGTTGAACTTAATCGACATTGTAGCAGTCCGGTTGACCGGTATCTTGGGTGACATCTCAAAGGTATTGGCCATTTCCGGTAGGGCATCCGCGCCTTCAATGATATCGAGGTCGGTTTCCATTGCTGCCGGGAATGGGCCAGACTGGTTGCTGACGATCGTACCGCTCCCATCAAAGATAGTCAACTCGTAGGTGCCATCGCTCAGGAAGGTATTGGCCGGGAATAGCATCGCCCAGCGGTTGAGCCACCTGGCGCCGCGCGCTTCCGGTGTGAACTCGTAGTCAATCTGAGCCAGGCCAACGCGGGGATTGCCATCCGGATCGGGACCAAAGTCGCAGTAAGTGTTGTCACTCTTCACCTGGACAACCATGTCGTTATAATCGTAGTCCAGCTCGGCAATGCCATCCGGCAGGTCCTCGTAACCCAAAGTCAGATCGTAATCCACCTGGAATTCCTTGGGGATGAAGTAGGTGCAGTAGCGCGCCCAGTTCTTGCCATCGAAATCGTAGCAGAAGCCCCAGGCGGTTTCAGTCTGCCCCGATTTGGTGTTGGTTACAATCGCGTGGGTGGCGATATACAGCGTGTCGCCATCATCCCACTCACCCTTGACCGGGATTTTGTACAGGTATTCCTTGACGCACGGCTTGTGGTCGGCTTTGTAGTCAAACTGCCCGGGTGCCGGGTTGCCGTTGTGTTGCGGGATGCCATCTACTGAGGTAGCCACATGCACATGGGTTTCCTTCAAGCACCAGTCTCCCTTGGTTATATACTGTACATACAGGAATTTTTGGATACCCTGGCCCGGCATCTCCTCCTCACCAAACCATACCTTTACCTCCCCGGTATCATAGTGTTGACCGGCCACCAGGGGCTTCCACTCCGGTTGAGCATTGCAGGTTTCGGAGATTTCGGCGGTGAACAGGTTGACGGTTTCTGAGAAGAGCATGGGCAGGAAAACCCTGGGATTGGCATCCGGAATCGCAGGGCTGGGTTGCTGGGCTTGTGCTTTAAAGCTGATGGTAAGCAACAAAGCAACAGCCACAATTGCAAGTAAGACGGCTAATTTCTTCATTGTTTTCTCCCTATATACATAATCTACATGATGAGGCTGGCAGGCATGGACTTATGAACATTCCCGCAAGGGGATAGATTTACCAAATCACCCCTTAATATTAATCTGTCCAAATATATTTATATTCGAATTGCATCCTGGAGTCAATACTTTTTGTCACCCCTTTTGGTAAATCATCACGGCTGTTATTTATATTAATTATATCACAAAGAACACGATCCTGCCATTAAATCTATAAATATCACCCTTTTTATACATGAAACTACAACCAATGGGTGATATTTCCCGTCAAGTATATTTGTCCAATCAAAATTGCCCAAACGAAATGAATCAAATACGACCTGTAAGGCAATAATATGACGATTATCATACCACTTTGCCCGATTCTTGATCATAATGATCAACAAAGACAATTTCAACTTACCCAACGGAGGTCCGGATGATGAAAAAATCGATGATAATCATGCTTGTGCTAGCCATTGTGCTGGGGGCATGCAGCGGTGGGAACCAGCCGGCCGAAACCCCGGCTGCCGAAGGATTGCCGGCGGACGCGGCAGCGGTGGCGGCGGAACGCGGCTTGACGCCGGATGATATCTATGCTGCGGTCAAGACCTACATGCCTTCCGGGCAGACGGATCCTTATATCATGATCGCATCCGGAGGACAGTCCGGTCAGGTGCTGGTGATCGGTGTGCCATCCATGCGCATTCTTAAGGTCATCGGCGTTTTCACGCCCGAGTCCTGGCAGGGCTACGGTTACGGCGGCTCGAGCGACCAGGTGCTGGCCGGGGGCTTCATGCCGGATGGCAGCGAGATTAAATGGGGCGACACCCACCACCCCGGGCTCTCGGAGACAGCCGGTGAATACGATGGGCAGTTTGTTTTCATCAACGACAAAGCCAACGCCCGCCTGGCAGTCATCGACCTGCGTGATTTCGAGACCAAGCAGCTGATCAAGAATCCCACCGCCATCAACGATCATGGCGGCACTTTCGTCACCCCCAATACCGAATATGTAATCGAAGGGCCGCAGTACGCTGCCCCGATCGGCTGGGAGTATGCCTCGCTTGACCAGTATCAGGATGTGTATCGCGGCATCATCACCTTCTGGGCTTTCGATCGCCTGGCTGGGCGCATTGATCAGGCGAAATCTTTCCAGATCGAGCTGCCCCCTTATTGGCAGGATTTATGCGACGCCGGAAAAGGCGTCAGCGAGGGCTGGATTTTCTGCAACTCCTTCAACACTGAACTGGCAACCGGTGGTATTGAATCAGGCAACCCGCCTTTTGAGGCCGGCACAGCCAAAAACGACACCGATTACCTGCACATCATCGACTGGAAGAAGGCTGAAGCGGTGTTTAAAGCCGGTCAAACTGAAATGGTCAATGGGATTGCTATGATTTCCCTGCGGACCGCTATCGACGAAGGCTTGCTGTATTTCACCCCCGAGCCCAAGAGCCCGCACGGCGCGGA
>JAGDMX010000350.1 GCA_017860725.1 Chloroflexota bacterium
GAGCCGAGTCGGTGTGCCAGCCAGCGGCGTGATAGTTAGGCGCCAGCCACTGTTGGTAGCGCTCGCCGCGAAAAATAATCGTGCGCATTTTTGCCGGAATAATGGGAGCGTCCAGGCCGATGGATGGGATGACCAGACGGCCGGGCTCTTTGGCCTGGGCCTCCAGGGTGGGAGCAGCTTCCACAGAGGCAACCGGGATGGGATCGCTGGCCGAGCTGTCTGGAATAGAGGCGACTTCCAGCGTGGTGCCAGGAGAGACCGCCATGGGTTCGCTGGTTGGAGTGGCTGTGACAGGTGCAGGCAAGTGGGCATCAGCAGGATTGGCAGATGGGATTGATGCGGCGGCCGCATCGGGTTGGGCCAGGGATCCAGTAGGGACGGTGATCTGCTCGGCGGGCAGTTCGGCGTCCATCACAGGAGTACCTAGAGCGGTGGTTGGCGCGCTCCACTCATCCGTATCGGGTGGCAAATAAGCGCCGGGCCGCAAGGAATCGATCATCCCCAGGATGCCATTGTACGCAAGCACCAGTCCCAGTGCAGCCAGCAGGTGGTATTTACTAAAACGGATCATTCCTGTGGATCATCCTCTCGCCGGAGCCGCCGCGCTAAACCGCTGGTGACCAGACCAATCCCAAGCAGGCCGATACCCAGGTTGAGAAAGATGGGGATGAAACGAGCGGAGGCGGTCGCTGAGGTCATTTCAGCACCGGTGACGGGTACGATAATGGGCGGGTGGACAAAATCGGATGGCGGCGTGGGGGGCGGCAACGTCCCAGCCGGGGTGCGGACTATCATCTGTGTCGGTGTAGAGGTTGCCCCTGGCACGGTGGGAACTGGGCTGGTTGGTGTCGGGGATTTTACGGGTGGTTTTCCAGTACGAGTGGCGGTCGGCGTCACCGAAGGCTGCTCTGGTATATTGGTTGGTGTAGGGGTAGGCGTCTGTGAAGGCGGAGGATCAGTGCTGGTGGGAGTGGCCGTATCGGTCGGTGGCTGCCCGGTGGGTGTGGGTAGATGTAGGCGGGGTGATAGGCTCGGTTGGCGTGACAGTAGGGGTGAGTGTCTCCGTGGGCGGAGTGAGCGTGTCAGTTTGAGTAGGCGTCTCGGAGGGGGGAACTTCGGTCGGGGTGGAGGTAGGCGGTACCTCGGTGGGCGTGGGCGTGTCTGTATCCGGGGGTACCGGCGTGGTGGTCGGGGTGCGCCAGGGCCTGGTGCAAACGGGGACAGGCGATGTAGATTCTTCCTGGACCGGAGAGATTTCGTCTAACGCATCCGCTGCGCTGGCTGGGGAGCCGGCAGTGCTCAGTAACATAGCAATAACAAGGCAGGCGCTTCCTAGAATTACGCTTAATCCAGAAAGCCTGCCAAGCAATACCCCGTATGATCGATTCATCTAAACCCTCCCCGTCACCAAGATTGCTGACTGGCTGTCAGCGCCAAACGGTTCATCCCAACACCCAAGAACAAAAAAACCGGCGTAAGGGCCGGTTTCGCCATTTTGCTCCCCGATGACCTTGCTGTCCAAGCGACCAGCAAAGCGACCAGATCGGTCATCAGATCATCGCATTCCCAAAAAAGTATTGTCGGTGATTCTGCTTATAATAACGTTCAACTGAGAAACTTGTTACGTTTTTATTACTAAAATATAACAATTGCTATTGCGGACTGTGAAAGTGGGCACAATTAAATTGACTCGAAATAGATTCATGCTATAATCTATGTACTGAGTTTAACAACTACATCAATTATAGACGATAATATACAATTTAATACAGGTCCCTCTTTATAGCTTTCACTGCAAGGGGAGTGTAAGACTGGAGGCGATGAGCCGAAGATCTGTTTTGGTCGCTGGCTTGATTATCTCAAGCAGGATCTTCGAGGAGCAAATAGCGAAACCGACCGGTGGGGTCGGTTTTTGCACATTTATCGACAGGATTGTTAATGTGAATGAAGTGCCCCGACCAGTGGCAACTGGCCGGGGCGGCACACATCAGGCGCGGTCAGCACCATTTGCGCGCGTTAATTATACCAACTCCCATCGGCATTCTTGGGTTGTCGCAAGGGCGGAGCGCGGAACTTTTCGCTTGGAGAGGAACTATGCCAAACAACACTAATACCGATCTGCGCTGGATCTTTGCTGTGATCCGCCACTGGCTGTGGCTAATCTTAGGATGCACAATCCTGGGAGGGGTAATTGCTTTCGCGGTCACCGCATGGCTGCCAACCGTTTATCAAGCCACAGCCACTTTGTTGGTTGAACCGTCTCAGGACACCAATCAAGGCGATTACAGCGCCCTGATGGCAGGAGAACGACTGGCACTGACGTACAGCCAGATGCTCAAGGGACCGCTGATCCTGGAAAAGGTTATCAACCAGCTAGGTTTAAAGGAGACGCCAGAGGATTTATCAAAAAAGATCATTGCGGAACCAGTCGTCAACACACAATTGATGCGCCTAACAGTCAGCGAATCCTCTGCTGAACAAGCTGCACTGCTCGCCAATACTATCGCCGAGGTATTCACTGCCCATGTACAGGCTTTGCAAGCGGATCGGTTTGCAGATTTGTTACAGAGTTTACAAGACCAAATGAATGCAGCCTCAACTCAGATGAATGAGACTGAGTCAACAATGGACGGCTTAAGCGCCAGGAAGATCGAGGATGAAGCGAAACTGGTCCGTATGCAGAGTCTTCTGGCTGAATTGCGCACTGATCTCCAGACTCTGCAGCAGAATCACCAAGAATTACAATTAACTATGGACGAGGCGGCCAACAGCGTAAAGATCGTGGAGGCAGCCCAGGCGCCTGAGGAACCAAAAAGCTTCCCCTATGTAGCGACAGTAACTTTGCTGGTCGATCAAGTCCCGGATCTAAGCGGGGGAGATTATACTGCCATCCTCGCCAGCGAGCGTCTCGCCCAGACCTATGGAGAAATCCTGGGGGGAAGGCAAGTTTTGGAAGCGGCTATCTCGGAAGTGGGATCCGACGAAAGCCCAGATGGTCTGGCGAAGAGGGTCAAAGTAGAACCTGTTACTGGTACGCAATTGATCCGGCTAAGCGTTGAAGATACGAATGTTAACCAGGCCAAGCTCTTAGCAGATGGAATTGCGGGAGCTTTTCTTAACCAGATTCAGGTGCTGCTGACAGAACCCTATGCAACGCGCCTGGAGGCCATGCAAACCCAGATTGATGACCTTTCCGTGAATATCGATGCTACCCAGACTGAGATTGAGAACCTCTCCGCTGAGAAATTTCAGGCAGAGACCGAACTAGCGCGCCTTGATAGCCAGATCATAGAGGATCGCAACGATTATCGCGCGCTTAAGCAGGATTATGGGCAGCTTAAACTAACCGCAAATGATGCCTCGCAAGCAGTATCGATTGTCGAACCGGCACAATCGCCAGAGAGTCCAGTGGAAAACCGGGTGTTATATATTGGCCTAGCAGCTCTGACCTGTGCAGTTGTGACAATTGGGTTTGCCTTTCTTCGGGAGTACCTAGACGATACCATCCGAACCTCTGAAGATGTTAGCCTGCCAGGTGATCCAACCATCCTTGCCACAATCGGGAAGATACCGGAGGGAGAAGATGAGCTGATAGTCCTGGCGCAACCTCGTTCGCCAATCGCCGAGGCCTTCCGCATGTTGGCTGCAAATATCCGATTCTGTAGCCTGGACCGCCCTGTGCGGACTCTTCTGGTGACCAGCCCTTCCTCGCAAGAAGGGAAGTCAATCGTCCTAGCTAATCTTGCCGCAGCGATGACCAGTGCGGGTCAACGCGTAATCGTAGTGGATGCAGACCTACGCCTGCCGCGGCTCCACCAAATATTTAAGATCGGTGGTGACATTGGGCTCACTGACTCGCTGATCAATTCCAACAGCGATGGCAATCTACAAGCTACAAAACTGGAGGGATTGAAGGTGATCACCAGCGGGAAACTGCCTCCCAATCCGGTAGAGGTAGTTGGTTCGGCGCGCATGCAGAAATTGCTTAAGGAGCTTGAGACAAAGGCGGATCTGGTAATCATTGACAGCCCACCTGTTCTCCCGGTTGCAGATGCTGCGATTCTGACCTCGCTCGTGGATGGGGTGATTCTAGTGCTCCGGGCAGGTCAAACGCGCCAACGAGCTGCGCAGCAAGCAGTGCTAAGCTTGAGACAGGCTGATGCCCAGCTGGTTGGGATTGTGCTCAATGAGGTATCTCATAACATGGATGGCTACAACAGTTATTACAGGTATGAAACTGAGGACAGGAAAAACAGCAGATCTACATTGCAAGTATCGCAGGTGGGTGGAGTAAAGAAGCCTTCACCATCCTTTTACCGGATGAAAATGTCACTAGCAACTCTGAAGCAATTGTTCAAGAACAATAAACAAGTGTGAGTGGGGGAAATAAATTCCAGATTAAGGATTAACGGCAGGGGGCTCTTAATATCCAATGGATAACGTGGTTGATGCTCTAACAAGTGTAGATATATGGAATGAGTCCTGGGGAAAAGAAGACCTTGATCTAGAAAATATAGCGTTAGAATTTTCAGATCCTCTAGAACTTGAAGTGTTACAAGTACTTGAGTCATATATAGATTTTAGACTACAACCCCAGATGATAGAGTTGGGGGGAGCGCACAGTGTAAATCTGCTCCGATTCTGCTCGTTAGGAGCTACGGCAAAAACGATAGATTTTAGTCATATTGGTCTTAAGCACACAAAAGAGTTATTCATCCGGTATGACAAGCCGGTTGACTTAATTGAA
>JAGDMX010000351.1 GCA_017860725.1 Chloroflexota bacterium
TCCGCGCATCAAGCTATTTGAGAACTTCGGTGCGACGGTGCAGGCGTTGATTGCTGGCGATGTGGACATGGTGTTGATGGATGCGGCTTCCAGCCGCGGCTACATCGGGGCTAACCCGGATCAGCTCAAAACCATCGGCGAGCCATTAGGCACTGAAGAGTTTGGATTCATCTTCACTCCCAAGTCCGATCTTGTCGCTCCTTTCAATGCTGCGATTCAATCGATGAAGCAAGATGGGTTCCTGGATCACTTGAACACACGCTGGTTCTTCCTGTACGATCCAACAGCGCAATAAGCCTTTTACCCCCGGCAGGAGAAGATAATAGACATCGATTCTTGCCGGGGGTTTTCTTATGGTAAGGGCAATGTATTGGAGGGGCAATTGAGCACTGGTCAAACCCAAGCAGGGGATCAATCACAATTTGGTGGGTCTCACATGATCCCGGCGACAGACAGGTTATCCAGGCTTCCGTATTGGCTGCTCGCGGCGCTACTGCTGGCAGTATTGGCTTTCTGGACTTTCACCACAAACGACAACTACCAGGTGATATTCTCCGCTGTCCGCCAAGGGGTGTGGACGACTATTTACGTTTCTTTGATTGCCTACGTGCTGGCGATGCTACTTGGGTTGGTGTGGGTGCTAATGCGCGTATCGCAAAGCCGATTGTTGCAGGAGATTTCATCCTTTTTTGTGGAGATCGTCCGTGGCATTCCAATGCTGGTGCTGCTGTATTTTATCTCTTTTGTTGGGGCACCGGCTCTGGTCTCCGGTATAAATTGGATTGGGGGACCACTTATTGAACGCGGAATTGTAAATCCAATCAATATTCGCCAGGTGGACTTTACTGTCCGAGCAGTTCTAGCCCTATCTATCGGCTATAGTGCCTTTATCTCTGAAATCTTCCGCGCCGGGATTGAGTCGATAGAGAAAGAACAAAAAGAGGCTGCACAAACTGAAGGTGCCAGCTACTGGCAAGTGATGCGTTATATTCTGCTACCCCAGGCAGTGCGTAACGTGCTTCCCGCTCTGGGTAATGAGTTCATCGCCATGCTCAAGGACTCTGCACTCGTCTCAGTGCTTGGAGTGCAGGATATTACCCAATTAGGTAAAGTATATTCAGCCTCGACATTTAAGTTTTTTGAGACCTACTCTGTGGTGGCTATGCTTTATCTGGTGATGACCCTCGGCTTGGCGATGTTCATTCGCTGGGTGGAACAGCGATTGGAGTTTAAGTGACCTTTACGAACCTGTCCGAGAATAAAGAGACTGGTTTGTTCTTATAAAAATAACAAAGCCTGCCTTTTTCGGTTAGCGCTTCATTCTGGAATTGGGTGATGGGGGCGAATCCACAACAAATCGAACTGCCCTGTAAAATAATCCTGGGCAATCTAGCTTTGATCAACCGCATGCTCGGTTAGCGCTGAGACAGTCGTAACCTGCATCTTCCGGGGCTTCGCCGCCAGGATATAACAACCGAACAGCCCGGCATACACCGCGATCAGGCAGACAGGAATGACCTCCAGCGAGAGCTGACGTGCCAGAACGCCCATCAGGCTGGGGATGACAACCGTTCCAAGACCCGTCGCGGCCATTTGCATCCCGATCGTGTTGGCAGCATATTGATCGCCCACCCGCGCCGCGGTGCCCGACATCATCGCCGGGAAGATGGGGGCGATCGATAGGCCGATGATGGCCACCGCTAGCACATTGGCCATTTCGGAGGGATTCCAGATCAGTAATCCCGCGCCCAGCAGTGCCCCAACTAACCCACCCAGCACCAGCTTGTTGACTCCTACCCGCTTGGCGAAAATCCCCGCCACGATTCGACCAATGGTAAAAGTTAGCCAATAGCTACCTGCAAAGAACCCTGCCATCGTCAGATCGATCCCGCGCGACTCAGTCAACAGCGTGTATGTCCAGGTACCCAGCGAGGTTTCCGCGCCAACGTACAGGAAAAACAGTACTACGCTCAGCCACACTTGTAGCTGCCTTAGCGTATCTCCTATCGGAGTCTTATAATCCGTCAGTCGTTTCACCGCCTCGCTACCCGATGGCGCTTTGTTCTGGCGCCACATGGCCAGGGTTAGCACAAACCCAACCGCCAGTGCGATCTGAAAACTACCTACCACCCGGTAACCGAACCGCCAGGTGTTCAATGCCGTCAGCCCGAGTGTCATGATGATCGGGCCGATGGTGATTCCAATACCCCAGCAAGCATGTAGCCACTGCATCATCCCTTCACTGAAATTCGACGCCACATAGGTATTGAGACCAGCATCAATCGCACCAGCCCCCAACCCGGCGAACACGCCCAGCAAGACCATCATCCACCACTGCGGGACAAGAGTATAGCCGATCAGCGCCACCCCGGTGAGAAAGCAGCTGACCGCAAGAACGCGGCCCACACCTACCCGTGAGAGCAGGAACCCGCTGAGGAAACTTGAGGTCATATAACCGGCAACGATAGTAGCCAGCAACATGCCGATCGCATCCAGCGGAATGAAAAAACCAGTCCTGATCGATGGCCAGCCAACGCCGAGCAGGCCATCAGGCAGCCCCAGCGCAACAAAAGCAATAAATGCCAGAAGGATGAGGCCAAGCCTTGGGTACCGTTTCACCTTCGTCCAGATATTCAATGGAAATCCTATATGTCCGGGATCAAGCGGCAATCACTTGCGCTTTCATACAAACAAGAGGAAAGTATACCGCACTAAGTAATCAGTCGAATGTACTTTAACAAACGTGATAAACTCGGGGCATGCCAAAAGCCCGAGATTATCACCTCACAGAACAAGAACTGACAGCGGTGGAAACTGCCATCCATCGAGACAAACGTCCAGAAGTGCGACAAAGGTGTATCGTCATTCGCCTCCTTCACCTGGGACATAAGCCGGAACAGATTGCGGAAATGCAGGCGGTCAGCAAGCCCACGATATACGGTTGGTATGATCGTTGGCGCAGTGGTGGAGTAGAAGGGCTGGCCAACAAGCCAAAAAGTGGGCGGCCGCCGAAAGCTGATGATGAGTATACGGTAGCGCTCCAGGAAGTGATCGAGAAAGAGCCGTCTGAGTTGGGATACGACTTTGCGATTTGGACCATAGATCGCTTACGCGCCCATCTGGAGAAGAAAACTGGTATCAGTCTGAGTGAAAGTCGCTTTCGGGCCTTGTTGAAACGCAAAGGATATCGATATCGCCGTCCGAAGTACGATTTGAGCCATTTACAGGACAAGGATGCCAAAGCGAAAGCGTCTGATTTGTTGGAGGAGTTGAAAAAAAGGTCTTCGGAGACGATTTCGCACTCGTCTTTGTGGACGAAACCACGCTGACACTCGACCCACCGCTGCGAGCGTGCTGGATGAAGCGTGGACAACAAAGGCGTATTCCAGCGACTCGCCCAGGTGCAAAACAGAAGCGACATATCTTTGGCGGGTATAACTGGTTGGAAGACACCATCACCTGGACGACTGCTATGACGAAGAACAGCCTTACCTTCATTAGCTTCTTGGAAGAATTGCTGGTGAAGCAGGTTCCAAAAAAACGTGTAGTTTTGGTGATGGATAATGCTGCTTACCATAAGAGCGCCTCAGCACTCGCAGCTTTGAGCCTGTTTGAACACAGAGTATTGGTCATCTGGCTGCCACCGTATTGTTCTGAGCTGAACCCGATTGAACTCTTTTGGCGATACCTGAAAGACCACGCTTGTGCCAACAAGCTCCAGGATAACATTGACGAAGTTGTGAAAGCTGCTGTGAAAATCATGACCGCTCAAAATGAACCACTGTCGGATCCAAAATTCCATGTTTCTAAAGACTTATGACGGACTACTTAGTA
>JAGDMX010000352.1 GCA_017860725.1 Chloroflexota bacterium
TTTCCGCATCCGCAAAGGCGATGTCGATTCCGCCTGGGCGCAGTGTGCGGCAGTTGTCGAGCGCAAGTACACCATCCCACACATCCAGCATGTACCGATCGAGCCGCATGTCGCCGTGGCTAAGGCTGACGAAAACGGACGGGTGACATTGTGGGCCAGCTCGCAGTCGCCTTTTGCGCAGCGCAATATGATCGCCAGCGCGCTGGGCATCTCACAATCTGACGTACAGGTGATTGCACCCTACGTCGGCGGCGGCTTCGGCTGCAAAGCCGGGGTCAGGATGGAAGCAGACGTGGCAGCCATCGCCTGGAAGGTGCGCGGGCGGCCAGTCAAGCTGCGTCTGACCCGCGAAGAAGAGTTTTATACCGCCTTCGTCCGCCAGGGATTGGTGTCATATTTCAAGATGGGCTGCGATAAAGATGGCCGGCTGCTGGCGATGGAGAACCAATACTATTGGGATGGCGGTGCTTACACCGAATACGGCGTCAACATCACCCGCGCGGCCGGCTACAGCAGCACTGGCCCATATGATGTGCCCAATGTCAGGACGGACAGCTACTGCGTCTATACCAATCACCCGGTCGGTGGGCCGATGCGCGGCTTCGGCATGCCCGAGATGCATGCCGGGCTGGAGCAGTGCATCGACGAACTAGCCCATGCCATCCAGATGGATCCGGTGCAGTTCCGCATGCTGAACTGCATCAAGACCGGGGATACTTTGGTGACTGGGATGACGATGCACCCGACCGGATTGAGCGAATGTCTGATCAAAGCAGCGGATGCCATTGGGTGGGGGCGCAAGGAAGCGCCCAGCGCACCCAACAAGCGGCGCGGTAAAGGCATCGCTATGATGTGGAAGGCGCCAGCCATGCCGCCCAACGCCGGTTCGAGCGCCAAAGTTGCTTTGAATGAGGATGGAACGGTGACGGTCAGCGTCGGTGGTCAGGAGCTTGGCCAGGGATCGTTTACCATCGCCGCCCAAATGGCGGCTGCCTCGCTGGGAGTACCGGTCGATTGGGTGAGAGTGGTTACTCCACTGGATACCAACACCAGCCCGTACGAGTGGCAAACCGTGGCCAGCCGCTTGACCTGGAGCATGGGCAATGCGGTCAGCGCCGCAGCCCGCGACGCCCGCAAGCAGATCCTGGAAATGGTGGCCAAAGCCTGGAACGAGAATATTGAAGACCTGGATATCGTCGATGGCAGTGTAATTTCCTATAAAACAGAAGAAGCGATCTCGCTGAAGAACATTGTCATCTACGGCATCTCGCTGCCGAATGACCAGGGCTGGATCGGCGGTCCGGTGCTCGGGCGAGGCAGCTTTATGCCCAGCTACGTCACCGGCCTGCACTCAGAAACCGGACAGGGACCGCGGGCAGTAGTGCATTACACGACCGGCGTCCAGGCAGTCGAAGTCGAAGTGGATCTGGATACTGGCAAAGTGGAAGTACTGCGCGGCTCGGCGGCTTTTGATGTCGGCAAGGCGATCAATCCCGATATGGTCAAAGCGCAGATGGAAGGCGGCTTTGTGCAGGGCATGAGCACGGCGCTGTTTGAAAGCCTGCAGCTGAAAGAAGGCATCCTGCAAAATCCAAGTTTTGTCGATTACCGCATTGCCACCAGCACGGACACCCCGCGCCAAATCCAGACGATTATAGTTGAGGTTGCTCAGGACGATGGCCCATGGGGGGCACGTGGGATCGGTGAGCACGCGATGGTGCCCACCATGCCAGCGATTGCCAACGCCATCTTTGACGCCATCGGCGTGCGCGTCGGCTCACCGCCATACACCTCTGAGAAGGTCTACCTGGCGATGGTAGACGCTGGGATCATCTCGAGCGCCGGAAAGGAATAAAACCTTGCCAGTCAAGTCGATTATAAAGGTAGGTGAGTACCATGATTCGGTCAGCCTGATGCTGGTCGCCCAGGCGCTGTCCAGCTCGCCCGGCGTGAGCGATGCAGCGGTGGTGATGGCAACGGAAGCCAATAAAGGCATCCTGGCGCAGGCTGGGCTGCTCGACGAAGCGGCCAGCGCGGCAAACAGTAACGACCTGGTGATTGCCATCAGCGCCGAGGACGAAGCCAGCAGTACAGCGGCGCTGCAGCTGGCGGAAACCTTATTGAAGGCTAAGGTCAGCGCAGCGCAAAGCGGCGAATTCCATCCCCGGACCATTCACAGCGCCGCTGCCGCCCATCCAGAGGCAAACCTGGCGGTGATCTCTATCGCTGGGCGCTACGCAGCCAATGAAGCCTGGCAGGCGTTGCGCGCTGGACTGCATGTGCTGCTGTTCAGCGATAACGTTTCCCTGGAAGATGAGATCGCCTTGAAGAAATACGCGGTCGATCATGGTCTGCTTCTGATGGGACCCGGCGCCGGAACGGCAATTATCAACGGCGTTGCATTGGGCTTTGCCAATGTGCTGCCAGCCGGGCCGGTGGGGATCGTCTCAGCTGCCGGCACCGGACTGCAGGAAGTGAGCACACTGCTGGCGAAACAGGGTGTGGGAATTACCCAGGGGATTGGCACTGGCGGTCGCGACCTGAAGGAGGAAGTCGGCGGGAGGATGATGCTGGCCGGATTACGCGCCCTGCAGGCCGATCCCGCCACAAAAGTGCTGCTCCTGGTCAGCAAACCGCCAGCCGCCTCGGTGACGGAGGAAGTACTCGACCAGATTGCCTCGGGAACCAAGCCAGCAGTAGTGTGCTTCCTGGGTGGCAACCCGGCTATCGTGCAGGCGGTTCCAAATGCGGTGCCTGCTCGAACCCTACAGGAAGCTGCGCTGATTACCGCCCGGCTGGCCGGCGCCTCGCTGATGGAAACAGCTGATTTATTAAAGCAAGAAGATCAACAGCTCAAAGCGCAAGCAAGCTCGCTGAGCAGTCGGCTGGCGCCAGAGCAGCAGTTCCTGCGCGGCCTGTTTTCTGGTGGCACACTGTGCTATGAGACACAGCTGATTTGGCAGGAGCTGCTGGCAGAAGCGGTTTATTCGAACGCCCCGCTAAGGCTGGCCGATAAGCTGCCTGATTCCAACCACAGCCAGGGGCACAGTGCGGTCGACCTCGGCGAAGAAGAATTTACCGTCGGTCGCCCGCACCCGATGATCGACAATGATCTGCGCATCCGCCGGCTGCTGCAGGAAGCACGCGATCCAGGAGTTGCCGTCATCTTGCTGGATGTCGTCATCGGATACGGCGCTCATCCCGACCCGGCCGCCGAGTTAGCCAGGGCGGTTGGCGAGGCGCGCCAGATCGCAGCCCAAAACGGCCATAAGCTGATCGTCGTGGCATCGGTAACCGGCACCTCTGGCGACCCGCAGGGATTGGAGAAACAGACGCGCCTGCTCGAAGGCGCACAGGTGATTGTGTGCGGTAGCAATGCCGCCGCCGCCCGGCTGGCAGCCTACGTCGTTCAAGACAGATCGGACGAGAAATGAGCAACGCAAAGCAAATTAACGAGCTATTCGGCAAACCGCTTACGGTGATCAACCTCGGGCTAGAAAGCATGGCCCAATCGGTAAGTATGCAGGGAACCCCGGTGGTCGAGATCGATTGGCGACCACCGGTAGAAGGCATAGATCACTTAACAACCACGCGCCAGGGGATCGACATCGACGCTGCTAACCAGGAAGCCTGTGAGCGTATCAAAACCGGCCGGCCGGTTTTGGTTGGAATGGGCATTGCCCGAGAGATCATCCCCGGTATGCATGACCGGCTAATTCTTCACGCCGGACCCCCGATCTCATGGGAGCGCATGTGCGGTCCACAGCGCGGCGCGGTTATGGGCGCTTTGATCTATGAAGGGCTGGCTCAAGACGAAAAAGACGC
>JAGDMX010000054.1 GCA_017860725.1 Chloroflexota bacterium
ATTTTACCAACCGTTGCCCCATGTGTACAGCGTACATCATCTGCTAATATTTCCAGGCCAGGGATAGAGTCGGCTCGGGCTTGTTTACTTAATACCAGATTACGATTGGCCTGATAACCGTCTGTCTTTTGTGCTTCCGGTGCAACATAAATCATGCCCTGCCAGACAGAACGACTCTGTTCTTTCAATGCACCCTTGAAAAGCAGATCGCTGGTCGTATTCGGTGCCAGGTGGTTCTGCTGCGTATCATGATCCAGGTGCTGGTCGCCATCCGTAAAATAGAAACCGGACATTCTACCGGTTGCTCCCCGACCAACCAGATCTAAGTCCGAAAAATTCTTGGTCAGATGGCTGCCCACCGCACCAAAGATCCAGTCCAAATTACCATCGCGATCTACCTGGGCTCGCTCATGGGTGAAATTCCATACGTGTTCGCCCCAAGATTGTAGCTCCACAAAACGCAGGTTAGCTTCAGCTCCCACATAGATTTCCACAATTCCAGCATGCATTGCCTGTCCATCGGCTTCAGTATGGGATGCATATTCATGGACATATGTCAGGCTGGCTCCATCATCGACAAACACAAGAATGTGAGAAAAATGTGCCAGGTTAATACCCGGACCCCACATTAGGCTGTGCAAAGGCTGATCTAAATGGACACCGCGTGGCACGTACACCAGTACGCCGCGATCAGATAATGCGGCTGCCAGGGCTGCGAACTTCCCCTCCTCGGCTCGTACTATTTTTCCAAGAATGCGCTCGAGGATATCAGGATGCTCTCGTTCTGCTGTGAGCAGATCGGTGAAGATGACTCCTTCGTCCACAAATTCTGAGCCTAGGTTTCGCTGAATCCCCTCCGGAGTCAATATCATTTGCCCACCATGCGCCTGATCGGTGACCGGGTTGAGCAGCTCCACAGGCACTGGTAAAAGGTTGACATTACCCGATCCCGGGACATAGGTCCGAAAGCTTCCCGGCATCATCCCCCGCAAATCGGTGCGACGCCAGGGTTCATCACTGGTTGTGGGGATTGGCAGTCTTTCGTAAGCCTCCCAGGCTTGTAGGCGGTAAGACTTTATACTTGCCGACACTCGATCATCCCGGATTGACGGGATCATCTCCGGCGAGAAAACAAATTCTTTCTCAGCAATTCGCTCAGGCCGCCTGGTGCGTGTAACAACGGATCGTGATGTCATAGTCTGGCTAACCTATCGATCCTTCCATTTGTAACTGAATTAACCGGTTCATCTCAATCGCATACTCCATCGGCAGTTCCTTCACTAACGGCTCAATAAAGCCGGAAACAACCATCGTAGTAGCTTCTGCTTCACTTAGCCCGCGGCTCATCAGGTAAAATAGCTGTTCCTCGCCAACTTTAGACACTGAGGCCTCATGCCCAATTGTGACATCCTGTTCATCGATCTCAATGTAAGGGTATGTATCGGAGCGAGCGGCTGCATCCAGGAGCAGTGCATCACACACCACATTAGATTTCACATCGGTCGCCCCTTTATAGACTTTGAGCAAGCCACGATAGGATGCCCGGCCTGTGCCTTTACTGATCGACTTTGAAGTCACCTTGCTGCTGGTATGGGGTGCCACATGGATGACTTTCCCCCCGGCATCCTGGTGCTGACCGGGACCGGCAAATGCCATCGACAAGATTTCCCCATGCGCTCCAGGACCAATCAGATAGCAGGATGGGTATTTCATGGTCAGTTTAGACCCAAGATTGGCATCCACCCACTCCATCGTTCCCCCTTCATGCACCATGGCACGCTGAGTCACCAGGTTATATACATTCGTCGACCAGTTCTGGATCGTCGTATAGCGCACCCGCGCGCCTTTTTTCACGACAATCTCGATCACACCACTGTGGAACGAGTCGGTCGAATAGATGGGTGCGGTACAGCCTTCTACATAATGGATCTGAGAGCCCTCATCCGCAATAATTATGGTCCTCTCGAACTGTCCGATATTTGCCACATTCAAACGGAAGTATGCCTGGAGCGGCAGGTCGACTTTAATTCCCTTAGGTATGTAAATGAAGGAACCACCCGACCATACGGCGCTATTCAAAGCAGCAAACTTGTTGTCTTCGATCGGGATAACCGTGCCAAAATATTCCCGGAATAAGTCGGGATGCTGGCGAAGACCATCCTCGATACTCAAGAAAATAACACCCTGCTCTGCCAGGTGTTCCTGCACCTTGTGATATACCATCTCCGACTCATACTGGGCGCCAACGCCGGCCAGGAACTTTCGTTCCGCCTCCGGGATGCCCAGGCGGTCAAATGTGTTTTTTATCGTCTCCGGGACGTCTTCCCAGGATTGACTCTCGGTCTCAGTCGGCTTTACATAGAAATAGATCTCATCCAGATTTAGACTGGATAGGTCGCCACCCCAGGTGGGCATGGCACGCTTGAAGAAATGATCCAAAGCCTTCAAGCGGAAATCGAGCATCCACTGAGGCTCGCCCTTCATATAAGAGATCTGTTCGACGACTTCCCGATTCAAGCCTTTGCGCGCTTTGAACACATAGGTTTCCGGATCACTGAATCCGAACTGATACTCGCCAATTCCTTCTAAAATCTTGGCATCATTTGAGCTCATAATATACCTCCAGGGAAGGGATTCCCGTGTCTACCAATAATTTATCTCCGGTCAATCCCGAATCTTCAAGCAAGCACCGTGTCGGTTTTCTCTCGTAACCAATCATAGCCGTGTTCTTCTAAGTGTAGCGCCAGGTCTGCACCACCGGTTTCCACAATCCGACCATCGAGCATGATATGGACGAAGTCGGGTTTGATATAGTTCAAAATCCGCTGGTAATGGGTAATCACCAGCACACCCAGGCTTGGCCCACGCAGAGTATTGACACCTTCCGACACAATTCGCAGCGCGTCGATATCCAACCCCGAGTCGGTCTCATCCATCACGGCAATCTCCGGATTTAATGCCGCCAATTGCAGTACTTCTGCACGTTTCTTTTCGCCCCCCGAAAAACCTTCATTCAGGTATCGTCCCGCAAAAGAATGATCCATTTTCAGCAAATCCATCTTTTCCTTCAGGGTGCGCCGGAATTCGGGGATCGTAATCCCCTTATCTTCAGGAGCAGAGTATCGTCGCTTGGCGTTGATCGCCGTTCGTAAAAAGTTCGCCACGGTGACTCCTGGAATCGCAACCGGGTATTGAAATGCCAGGAATAATCCCAGGTGGGAGCGTTCATCAGGTTCCAGCTCAAGAATATTTTGATTCTTGAACCACACTTCTCCTTCTGTTACTTCATAAAAAGGATGGCCCATCAGCGTGTAAGCTAAGGTCGATTTCCCAGTTCCATTCGGCCCCATCAAGGCGTGCACCTCGCCTTGTTTCACCACAAGGTTGACACCTTTAAGAATTTCTTTTCCATCCACACTTACATGCAGATTGCGGATATCAATTTCGGACATTCTAAATACTCCTGCCAAAAATTCGTGTTAATCCAATAAATTGGATATTATTACTTTGTGTTATTTTTCTCAAGGCCAGCTAATTATAGCAAGGCTATCAAGTTTCGTCAATAAAGTAGAAATATATCTAATTTATTCATAGAAATTATACTGGTTCATGCCCTTTAAGTCAATAATATTTAGTATAATAATCTTAAATATTGACAAAATACTATCGACATGCTATACTCATTTTCAATATTGATCTTCCAACCGAGTTAGCTAATCTCAAGATAGGTATCCGATGCTGAACGATTACGATCACCCAAAAAGTACACGCGAGCGTGTTCTACAAACCCTCCTGGCGCATCAAAGTTGTACGATCAACGAGATCGCCGACGTGGTCGAGATCAATCCCATCTCTGTCCGACATCACATCACCAAACTACAAGCGGACGGGCTGGTTGGTTCCGAAGAGGAGCGGCATGGCGTTGGTAGACCACGACGCTTATATTTTCTGACCAACGAAGGTCGGGAACTCTTCCCGACCCGTTACCTGAGATTAACGACTATGATCTTGGACCAGTTGAAGGAAACCGTTCCAGCCAGTACCCTGGATAAGGTCTTTGCACAGATAGCAGAGAATATCGCCGCTCAACACGCCTTCGATTTAGATGGGTTGACCATCGAGCAACGCCTAGACCTGCTCAAAAATCTGCTCAACAAAGAAGGATTCTCTGTGGAATGGGAACGCCGCGGTGATACCTACCAGATCAATGAAGCTAACTGCCCGTATTTTCATATTGGGCAAAATCATCCCGAAGTATGCTCTATGGACATGACCTTGATTCACACAGTTCTATCTGTGCCTACTGAAAAAATTACGTGCATGCTGCACGGAGATGCCCAGTGCAGTTATGTAATCCCTGCCTCGAGCATAATGGAGATGGAGAACGCATGACCGTCAAAAGTAAAGTCCCCTGGCAATTAGAGAGCGACCATCCTGAAATGCTTGAGCCATTTCGCGAGGCGATGCGGCAAATCGTGGATCCGGAGATCGGATTAAATATTGTCGAGCTTGGGTTAATTCGTGATGTAAAAATTGAGGCTGAAAAAGCCAACGTCACCATGATCCTGACAACCCCATTTTGCCCCTATGGTCCAGCAATGTTAGAGATGACAAGGCAGAAAGCCGAAACCTTCTTCAAGAGACCAACCACGATTGAAATGGGAATGGAGATGTGGGATTTTTCAATGATGGAAGAAGGCGCCGGCGCAGATTGGGGTCTTTATTAGGTCGTAGGGGCGGTGATCGGAGCTGAATATTGCAGGGGTTTGGACGATCTGATGGGAAGCTCTCCAAACTCCTGTTTTTTAATTTAGCATCTGGCACAAAGGTTGTATCCGATCAGACTGTGTTCATCATCTTGCCATAACCACAAAAATAAGGTAGCATCGAGCTAATATGACCGATGATCAGAATATACACAAGCCCAATAACGGGGTATCCTCCATAGCCCGTGGGACAATATTCAACCTGGAGATTGTCATTCTGGTAGCGTTCATCCTGGCTACCTTTTTTGCTGCCTGGACACCTGGACTGGATCTCTCGCCAAATACCCTGGACGTTCCCCAGGCAGAAAGCCAGCCCGATCCCAACAGCATCTCGCAACAAGAACAATCTTTACCCGAAGCGACCCTCCAAGTGATTGGACCGACCCCGGTGCTGGAAGATGGTAAAACTCTAGGGCTCGTTGTTGGGCATTGGGGCGATGAGAATGATCCCGGCGCAGTATGCCCGGATCTGCAGTTCACTGAGTTGAAAGTAAACCAAAATATTGCATCTCTGGTTGAGAAGGAACTGGCACAGCTCGGCTATAATGTTGTCCTGCTTAAAGAATTTGATCCCAAGCTGTTTGGTTTTAAAGCCTTAGCCATGGTATCTCTACACGCCGATTCCTGTAACTATATCAATGACCAGGCAACCGGGTACAAGGTGGCAGCCGCCATGGGTAAGGAGAATCAAGATAAATCTACCCGCCTGGCTGCCTGCCTGCGCAGTCGGTATGGACAGGCCACGGGATTAAGCCTGCACAGCACAAGTATGACGCCCGATATGACCAGCTATCATGCATTCGGTGAAATTGATGCAGACACCCCGGCAGTTATCATTGAGACCGGTTTTCTGAACCTTGACAGGCAGTTTCTATCAGAGCAGCCGGGCCTGGCGGCCAAAGGTGTCATCGATGGCATTCTATGTTTTATAAATAATGAGAGCATCTCACCAACGCCCCTGCAACCGACTCCATGACTCCAGAAGCCGCCGATTCTCCATCTAAAGAAGCATATCTTCAACTTATCCGGCTTGCTTCCCAGGCGCTTCGATCAGGGGATCGGCTGATTGCCCGGAGATATGCGGAACAAGCCCTGGCGATTGATCCTGACAAAGAAGAACCCTGGCTGATATTGGCAGCTACCGCCGGTCCCCGAGCCAGCATCTATTACCTGAACCAGGCTCTGCGAATTAACCCACATAGCAAAGCAGCCCGGCAGGGAATGCATTGGGCAGTGCAGCGTTTGAGAAATAACCAACCGGAAATCGTAGCAATCCCCAGATCGATTCAGGTCAATCCCATAGCATCCGATGCGCTTGTTCGTCCAAAACAAGTGCTTTTTCCGTATATTTTTATTCTTTTATTGGTGGTAACCGGATTTGGGATGTGGTACCGATTTCCGAATAAATCACTGGCCAGCGTTCAGGAACAATCCCAACCTGTCGCTTTAGCAACTGCTGCTATTCTGGTAAGTGAAACTCTATCGCTACCAGCTACTCAAGTAGCCTCTCCAACACCGTCCTTGGAGCCGACCCAAACACAATATATAACTGAAACTCCTGTCCAAGTGCAATCTCAGATTGAGGTAACCGCACCGCTGGCAACAGCGACCGAAACACCGATACCAGATGCTCCTGTTATCATAGAAACACCGACTGCGACGGTCGCCCCCACAGAGGTCGTTGCCGAGCAGCCAAAGAAAAAGAAGAAGAAGGCTAATAAAAATGCTCAAGCAAATCGTACCTCCCTATCGGAGGTCCAAGCCAGTGGTGAGCGCTGGATTGATGTAGATCTCTCTGATCAACTCACCTATGCCTATGAAGGCAATCAGATGGTACGGAGCTTTCTAGTTTCAACCGGCACCTGGCAGTATCCTACCGTTACGGGACAGTATCGGGTATATGTAAAATACCGCGCTGCGGATATGTCTGGCCCGGGATATTATTTACCCGATGTTCCGTATGTGATGTATTTCTACAAGGGTTATGGCTTGCATGGCACCTATTGGCACAATAATTTTGGCACTCCCATGAGTCATGGTTGTGTTAATCTGTCTCCAGATGATGCAGGGTGGTTGTTTGATTTTGCTTCAGTAGGAACGATTGTAAACGTTCATCAGTAATATAATTGACTAAAAGGAAATAATTCTTTGATTCACAAGGCCGTCTTTGCAGGATTGGTGGTCGATGAAAATGACCAGCTGGTTGAAGCCGTTTATATCGGCGACGATCCTTGTTATGTTGTCAATGATGCTGGTTTTCGCCGTCACATCCCGGCTGAGTATGTCGATCATCAGGTATTTCAAGCTATGCAGGATTTAATCGAGGGTCATGAGAGCATGATCAGCGAACAGACTGCAAAAATGCTGGGCCAAGATGATATCTTCTCACGAGCAATGATCGAAACGCAGTTAAAAAATCTTGATCAGCAATTTAAAGCATTACAAGAATCCGGCATCCCTGAGGAAGGTCGAGCCTATATGGGCATGATGGGATTCCGAATCAAAATTAACGTGCATGGGGATGTGATTGATATTGAACAGCCTGGCGTAGAAGATCCAGGCGATGAGGATAATTAGGCACAATTATGGCAAGCGACTTCATTGTTGATGTATCTGAAGCGGACTTTGAATATCAAGTACTCACATTTTCCCAACAGATACCTGTCGTAGTGGACTTTTGGGCAGTATGGTGCGCACCCTGTCGCGTGCTCGGTCCGGTTTTAGAAAAACTGGCTAATGAAGCACAAGGTGCGTTTCGCCTTGCGAAGGTAAATGTTGACGAAAATTCTAACCTGGCCAACCAATACAACGTTCGGAGTATTCCGGCCGTCAAGGCGATCCGAAATGGCAAAGTCATCGCTGAATTTCTAGGTGCACAGCCAGAGCCCGAAGTACGTGCGTTCATCCGTAGGATTTCACCCGACCCAAACGACTTGATGATTGAAAAGGGTAATGGCTTACTGGAGATGAATCAGGCAATGGCCGCGGAGAACACTTTCCGAAAAGTGCTCGAATCCACACCGGAGAGTGCGCCAGCTCGGCTTGGATTGGTGAAAAGCTTGTTGTTACAGGGCGATGGAGAGGAATCCATGACATGGCTGACAGATTTTCCGATCAGCCGTGAATATAACAGCGCAGAGATACTGCGACCCGTGGCTGAAGCACTCGCCAATTACGATGCCAGCATCCTGTCCGCAGACGATTCCCTGGAGGCTGCGTATCTAAGCGCTCTTAGACTGGTGAAAAGAGGCAACCTGGAAGCTGCCCTGGATGGACTGCTGGATATACTAAGGCAAGATAAAAGATTTCGTAAAGGACAGGTTCACCGCCTTGTGCTCGGCATACTCGAGTTGATGGGCGACAACCAGCCCGATACCAGAGAATATCGCAACGAACTGGCTTCCATATTATTCTAAATGTACGTCAGTTCGGGATAAAGAAAAACGGGGTGTTTTGGATTTATATGAATTAACCCACAACGTCCCCCGATAATCGAGAGACGCTGTGTATGCTTTGCTCGTGATAAGCGAGCAGATTGCATTTACCCCACCATGCCGTGTGCAGCTAAGTTTTGAACCTGCTTTCGCAGGTTGGGGTTCTCCCGCAGAGCTCCGCCTTGGCACTTGCCTATCGCGTCACTCCGGCGAGATTGAACCCCAGGGGAAGGGTGTTGGCTCAAAACCGAGGGTGCAGCATCACGCGCACAGCAGGGTTACCCATCTTATACCATAGTTTATCCCAGGTGTGTAGAGAAATCTTAATCTAACATCAGTTCGGGATATGGGGAATAGGGGTGTTTTATCCCGAATTCACGTTAATCTACACAGTTATGGATATACTCGCTTGATTGTGCGCGGGAAAGGAATGGTCTCGCGGATGTGGGATATTCCACAAAGCCACGAGACTGTGCGCTCAACTCCCATCCCAAAGCCACTGTGAGGCACACTCCCAAATCGGCGTAAGTCCAGATACCATTTAAATGCTTCTTCTGGAAGGCTATGCTCATGCAGCCGTTGCAGCAACAGCTCATAGCTGGAAATCCGCTCGCTGCCGCCAATAATCTCACCATAACCTTCCGGCGCTAGCAAATCTACACTTTTGCAGACTTCCGGGCGACCAGGCCATGGCTCCATGTAAAATGCCTTCACCTGAGTCGGATATCCATACACAAAGACCGGTTTATCAAAACGAGCAGTCAGTGCAGTTTCGTGCGGAGAGCCAAAATCCATCCCCCACTCAATATTTAGCAATTCTTTCTGTTCAGGATCCTGTTCCTCGTCCCGGATCTGAGCGAGCATCTCCAGGGCTTTATCGTAGGATATCCGTGGGAACGGCGGTGCAATTTTCTCCAGGGCGGATGTATCTCGCTCCAGCGATTTCAGTTCTGCCGCCCGCTCTTTTAATACCCGTTGAACGATATAGGTGACGAACTGCTCCTCATATTCTATCAATTGATCAAGATCACAAAAGGCTGCCTCCGGCTCCACCATCCAAAATTCAGTTAAATGCCGGCGTGTTTTTGACTTTTCTGCCCGGAAAGTTGGCCCGAAACAATAGACTTTCCCGAACGCATAGATGTTTGCTTCATTGTACAATTGACCACTTTGAGCCAGATAAGCAACACCTTCATCAAAGTAAGGAGTCTCGAACAGCGTTGTCGTACCTTCGCAGGCAGCCGGCGTCAGGATTGGAGTATCCATGTTAATGAATCCATTCTTATCCAGCCATTCTCGGATGGCATCGATTACGGTCGAGCGGATGCGCAGGATCGCCCATTGACTCGGCATTCGCAGCCAGAGATGGCGGTGATCTAGTGCGAAATCTACTCCATGTTCTTTCAAGGCCATCGGGTAATCTTCTTCGGCGGATTGAACAATCTCAAGCTGCCTGACGCCAATCTCGAAGCCTCCCGGCACTCCTGGAGCGCGGCTGTCTTCACGCACCAGGCCGGTT
Source organism: Chloroflexota bacterium (assembly GCA_017860725.1). Lineage (GTDB taxonomy): Bacteria > Chloroflexota > Anaerolineae > Anaerolineales > UBA4823 > CTSoil-045. Next base: position 9,720 of record JAGDMX010000054.1, read on the forward strand.
ACAATTACCGAGGATTCCTGCTGCAATCGAATGATCTGCTCAAACAATTCCGGGTCGATATCGTTCTTAAAAACCACGCACTGCACGAATCCATACCCATCCCGGATAAGCAGAAAAATTAGCTTTCCCTTGTGAGTCTTATTGTAAACCCAGCCGCGGATCGTAACTTCCTGTCCACCGTACTGGTCTATTTGGTCAACGCGGATCACCGGCATGTTTCAATCTCCTCCTGAGTAAATATCTATGCTTTCAAGTTCAATTCTATGTGCAGTTCCTTCAATTGAGAAGGATCTGCCGGGGATGGTGCTCCTGCCATCAAGTCGCGGGCAGATTGGCTTTTTGGAAAAGCAATAACTTCACGGATGTTTGGTTCATCTGCCAGGATCATACAGAGACGGTCAATTCCTGGAGCAATACCACCATGAGGCGGCGTACCAAATTCAAAGGCTTCCAGCATATGCCCGAATCTTTCTCTCGCCACATCCGGGTTTAGGCCAATAAGCTTGAATACTTTTTCCTGTAA
>JAGDMX010000353.1 GCA_017860725.1 Chloroflexota bacterium
TCAGGCGCTCAAATTCGTTGATCTGGAGCGGGCCTTCGTAAGGATATAAAAATTCGGGCTCAGCGATCCCACCAACTGCGAAACCCATCGCCAGGGGTAGCTCGCTTGATATTTCAGGTTGTATTCCTTCTTCTTCTGGTGGAACTTCGCTCACAGTCCTCTGCGAGGGCTCACCCGGCGCGGTGAGCTGCTTGAGCAAATCCAGGACAATCGACAGGATAATCGTCCCTTGCGAGTGGGCGATGACGACAACTTTTTTCTTGTGGCTCTTCAGCGCCTCATGAATCGGGGGGAATGCTTTCTCGACGGCTTCCGTGGTGCGGTGCCATTGTTTGCCCAGGACGCACTCCAGCATATCGGTGAGGAAGGAGCTGGTTGTGTTCTGGATAATGGTGATTGGGCGATGGAACAGATCGGCGATCAGAGCGGCGTTGATTTGCGCCACCGAGTCATTGGTAAGGATGCCGTTGATGAAAAACCAGGCTTCGTCAGGGAAGCTGGTATAGCTACCGTTATGGTCTGGACGCTGCAGGATAATCGTGGGACGCCAGAACAAGCCGTTAAAGAAGGGTGGACCATAGGACGGGGGGTTGAGAGGGATGGATGGAATGGAGATATTCAGGAAATACTCAATGGTTCGAGGCAGCCTCCACAAGTCGATAATCTTGAATTCTGAAAGGCGTTGGTAGGGTGGCAGCCATGTCCAGGGCAGCCCAAAGATGGAGGACAGGAATAGCGGCGGCCGGATGTGCGTGGCATCCCTGGCTATCGAGAGCAGCTCGCTCATTTCAAGGGCAATTTCGGCTGGATTATTGAAAGTCATTGGCTCGGTGTCCATTGTTGATTCCTTTTAGCCCTCCGAATCGATGGTCGTTCGGATCAGCTTGATCATCTTGGTCTCGACCTGGATCGGATAAATCAGGCTCAAGAGGGTAGCCGTCTCCTGGGCCAGCCAGGTGAACATCATAATTGTATTCCATAATGCAGTCTCCAGTTGTGACTGGTCGTATCCACCAAAGGCGGCAGGTAGCTGTTGAACGAGGCGCGCATCGGCCCACTCATCAAGATAGCGCCCACCGTACCAGGTATTGTACTCAAGCCCATGCTGCGCCCGGGCATGCCACTCCGCCATCTGAAGGATTTGCTGTTTCATGATCCCGTTGCAAGTATGGAAAGCTCGCCATAAGTCTCCCCGACGGAGAAATTTAGCTGCGCGCAGTGCGTCCATCCAGAAATGGTTGATGCAATCCAACACATCGGTCTGAATGGGGTGGGTCAGGGGAATAGGATCCCACGGGATCGACAGTCCTTCATTTGCTGGATTGGTATTATCGAGCAGGCAGTAGATTCCGTGTTGGTAAACATCTTGATAATCTGCGGTGGCGGAAAGTAGCTCCTGCAAGGACGGCTCCCTATTGACCGGCTCGGGGGCCTGGGCAAAGGCAAAGTCCCCTTTTGATCCATCGAAAAATAAGACCAGCCATTCAGGATCGCCACGTCCTGTGCTATCGAGCACGGTCAGTAAGACATCACCGATCTGTTGGAGCCAGCCTGAGCTCTTCCGATACGGTTCCGGATCGCGGGTGAAAAGGATTAGGTCAAGATCCGACCACTCATCGGCGGGCTTGATCTGTCGGGCGCGTGAGCCGATGGTCAGCACTGCCAGGATGGCGGGCTGGTCTTTGGCCCAGGCGTAGACACGCTGGCTAAGCAGCGCGTAGGGACCACTGGAATCATGGATGCTTTCCATCAGGTGCGGTGAGCATTATGCGAATAATGGCTGATATTGGTCCGCCGAGGCGATCAGCGCCTCCTGCTCTGCTGGAGATAGCGGGGTGAAGTTTTCGCAGGCTTCCAAGACTAGCGGCAATACTGTCGGATCACCCACTGTGCAAATCCCGGTGATATCCTGGGATAAGGCAAAGTTCACCGCCGATTGGATGTCCGCTTGCTCAGTGAAAGGCTCATACCAGACAATGTGGGTTTTGGGCCTGTCACCCCACGGCCTGCGGGTGATCGACTTAATAATCATCGTGCCGACGTCTTTGGATCGGCATACGCGGAGCAGCTCCTCGGCATTTTCTCGAAAGTAAGGGTTGGCATACTGAACGAAATTTAGCGGGAAGAGCACCGAATCGAAGTCAAACCGCCGCAAGGCTTCCAGGAAGATCGCCGGAGAATCTACCCCGTGCCCGGTGATACCGATGTAGCGGGTAAGACCCGCCTGGCGGGCGGCAACCATCGCATCCAGGGCGCCTCCCGAGCGGGTTGCCTTATCCAGCTCATCCATGGTCTCGATCGCGTGGATCTGGTATAGATCGAAATGGTCGGTTTGTAGACGGTGCAGAGATTGCTGCATCGCTGTAAAAGCGCCCTGGTAGTCGCGCTCCATGGTTTTACAGCCCAAGAAAAATGAATCCCGGTGATTCACCATCCATGGGCTCAGATGTTGTTCAGAGATGCCGTAGGTCGGTGCGATATCAATATGATTGACTCCAGCGGCGATGATCTGTTGCATGACGGCATCTGCTTCAGCCTGACCGTCCTGGGAAATCGCGAATGCGCCAAATATAGCCAGAGTACTCTGATGTCCGGTGCGTCCAAAGCGGCGAGTTTGCATGGCATGCCTCCACATAAATTCGGATTGTAGTGATTGAGAGAAACATTAGCGAATATTACTTCAAAATCAGTGTACCACATCCGAAATCCGACAGCCAAGGAATTGATGGTAAAATGGCCGCGGGAGTGCGGCTGGCGTCTAACCCAGATATCCCACATATCCCACATTTATCCCACAATATCCCTCAAAATGAGCTATTTTGCCAATAAAATTGGGAATGTCGTATAGTCAAGGGAGTTTGAATGGATCATCCAATAGAAATTCTCATCACGGTACCCTTATCGGAACAACACTTGTCGCAGATCAAAAATGAATCGCCGGGGATAAGTATCCAGCATAGTGTGGTACGTAAAGCAGGCGACATTCCGGATGAGGTTTGGAAAAAAACCGAGGTGCTGTATACCAGCCGAGTTGTGCCGGAACCGGAGCAAGCACCAAACCTGCGCTGGATACAATTCAACCTGGCCGGTATCGATCATGCGATCCAGGCCCCAATCACCCACAAAGCCGGGGTCATCGTCACGACGTTAAGTGGGGCGGCTTCGACCCAGGTGGCCGAACATGTACTCATGATGCTGCTTAGCCTGGGACATCACCTGCAGGAGATGATCTCCAGCCAGCGCCGAGCGGAGTGGCCGAAAGATCGATGGGAGCGATTCTTGCCGATCGAGCTGCGCGAAAACACGGTTGGCATCGTTGGCTATGGCAGCATTGGTCGCCAGGTGGCGCGCCTGCTGGCGGATTTCGGGGCGCAGGTTTTAGCAACCAAACGAGATGTGTTACATCCGGAGGATGATGGGTTTACCCCCGAGGGATTTGGCGATCCTCGGGCGGAATTTGTTCATCGCATTTACCCGCCCCAGGCATTAGGATCCATGATCAAAGTTTGCGATTTTGTCGTTGTAACCGTACCTCTCACGCCGGCAACTAAGGGTATGCTAAATGCCGACATGCTTGCTCTGATGAAACCGACTGCGTTCCTGGTAGATGTCTCTCGTGGAGGGATAGTCGACCATAATGCATTGATCACAGCTCTGAAGGATCATCGGATTGCCGGCGCAGCCCTGGATGTATTCCCGGAGGAACCGCTGCCGGAAAGCAGTCCGCTATGGAAGCTGCCGAATGTGATCTTGACTCCACATATCTCCGGAAATACATCGAAATATGAAGCGAGGGCGGAAAGATTCTTTCCTGAGCCAGTTCCGCCGTCAGATTGATGAGTATTACCGGCAACGCGAGACGGAATTCATTGAATACACTACCTTATACGTGCTCAGAATCATCCTGGCAGAGTGGGGATATCCTGATGCTTCCGATAGTATCCTGCGGCCAGCCTTAGCGGCTATGTATCAAATTACGCAAGATTGTTGGCAGATCGAGCAAGATGCACTTCCAACCTTGACAGCTTTGAAAGAGGCAGGATATCAATTGGGGATAATCTCAAATGCCAGTGATGATGCTGATGTCCAGGCGTTAGTAGATAAAGTCCGTATTCGTCCATTTTTCGACTTTGTCTTGACTTCTGCCTCCCTCGGAGTTCGCAAGCCAAATCCCAAGATTCTTCAGGCTGGGCTGAATCACTGGGTAGTGCCTGCCAACAGAGCATTGATGGTAGGCGATACCCTGGGCGCAGACATCCTGGGAGCTCAGCTTAGTGGTATGGCCGGTATCTGGATTACCCGTCGGGCGGACACACCCGCCAACCGGGCGCACGCCGATACGATCTACCCGGATGCCAGGATTACTACCCTGGTAGAGCTTCCTGGTTTACTGGAAAATTTTGACCACCGTGCAATAGATTGATAAAAAACGTCACTTCGGGATAATGGAAATAAACCCAAAATCCTTTTATCCCGAATTCACGTAAAATAAAAGGCCACATAATGACATCACCATGTGGCCCCATTCTTTCGAGTGGATTGTCCTGGCTTACTGCTGTATCGATGCCGGGCGTGCCTCTAATACGAGTTCAACTTCTTTATATTCGCCATCGCGGTAGATGGTCATGGTTATCGTTTTTCCCGGTGATCCGCTCAGCGCGATATAAAGTAGAAGATCATCAAAAGACTCAATCGGCTGTCCATCCACAGCCGTGATAATATCACCGCCAATCTCGACCAGGCGATCATTAATCGTGGTTTCTTCGGTTGTGCCACGCAATCCGGCATCATCGGCGGGGCCATTGCTGTAAATGCTGCTCAGGTAAGCTGCCTTGGTGAAGGGCAAAGCCATCGCTTGCGCGGTAAGCGGATCCAAAGCATGACCGCTCACCCCCATCCACGGCCAGACATACTCCCCATCTTGGATCAGCCCAGGGACCACCCGTTCAACAATGCTAACCGGGATGGCAAAGCCAACCCCACTGTTGCTGCGATCCAGGCTTTGGGTCTGGATTTGGGCATTGATTCCGATCACTTGGCCGTCCAAATTCAGTAACGGTCCTCCAGAATTGCCGGGGTTGATGGCCGCATCGGTCTGGATCGATTGGGGGATTCTGAAAGAAGTTTGGGCAGGGATGGTTCGACCTAAAGCGCTGACAATGCCTCTGGTGAGTGTGCCACCCAATCCAAATGGATTCCCGATCGCCACCACGGATTGACCAACTTTTACTGAATTCATATCACCCAGGGGTAAGGGAGATACACCTTGCGGTACGGCTTTTACCTTAATCACTGCCAGGTCGCTGTGCAGGTCTTCACCAACAATATCCGCAGGCTGGATGGTGCCCTCCGAGAATATCACGTCAATCTGTTCAGAGCCATGTACCACGTGCGCATTGGTAATGATGTGCCCAGCCCCATCATACACAAATCCCGAGCCTTCTCCAACTGGTGTGAAGAGATTACCCTCGCGGGCATAGATGAGGATGTTGACCACCGAAGGATTG
>JAGDMX010000354.1 GCA_017860725.1 Chloroflexota bacterium
GCCCGTGCAAGACCGTAGCCCATAGCGGGGTGTTGCTATAGATAGCATGCAAGTGATCCGTTATTGTCGATAAAGCTCGTGATACGGTTCGGCTTTTTGCAATGTTATTGTATTTACCATCATTATGATCCACCCCGATGATAGGCTTAATGTGCAGCAAAGCCCCGGCAAGTGCCTGAACACGGCCAATCCTTCCCCCTCTTGCCAGGTATTCCAAGGTTTCCAAGGTGTACATCACCTCGGTTTGAGCGCGAATTTTATTTAGCCGTTCCAATATCCCATCGAGCGCCCACCCGGCCTTGATTGCTAATGCAGCCGCAAGTACCTGGAATCGCTCCCCGCCGGAGAGAGTAAAGGTGTCCCAGACAGTTATATTAGCCTGGCTGGCTGCCTGGTCAACCCCCATATTGGCCGCGTTGATTGTTCCACTTAATCCGGACGAAATGTGAATGGATAGGATTTGCGGATCTATCTTCGCTAATGTTCGATAGATATCTGCAAAATTACCACTTGATGGCTGGGCAGTTGATGGAATCGCAGGATACATCGCCTCCAGCCGATCATAAAACTCATCGATCGGCAAATCGGCGGAATTCACCTCCCCATCGGGAAACTGTATCCACAGCGGCGCCTGGGTTATCTCATAGCTGTTCAGCTCAGAAACAGGCATATCTGCGGCACAATCCGTTACAATTTTCATGGGTCCTCGCTTTTCTTCGCTGTTTATGTGAATTATACCTGTGATACTACTACCACTCAAGAATCTCATATTAAATAGAGCGCAGGTAGAGTATTGCCACCCATTGAAATCCATAGTACGATTTTACCTGGCTGATTTCAAGCACTTCACATACCGTCTATCTGCAAAGAGGAATTCATGACTGCACAATCTGCTCAGGGCAACAGCCAACCAAAATCGGATCTTTCTATAACCTGGCACAACCTGCCGTTGGAAGATGTGCTCGTCAGGTTAGGAACTCAACCGCAGGGCTTAACAACACAAGAGGCTGATCAGCGTTTACAAGAATTTGGATATAACGAGCTCAAAGAGAAACCGCGCCCCACCTTCCTCCAGCTTTTGATCGCCCAGCTTAATAACTTTGTTGTCATTCTGCTGATCATAGCATCCATTATTTCAGCGCTGCTCGGTGACTGGGTTGAAGCTGGCGCGATCATGCTGATTGTAGTATTGAACGCCATTCTCGGTGTAGTCCAGGAGAGCCGGGCTGAAGAGGCGTTAGCAGCACTAAAAAAGATGGCTTCCCCAGAAGCCCAGGTGTTGCGTGATGGACATCGAGTATCCATTCCTGCCAGCCAACTCGTCCCCGGAGATTTGGTGTATTTGGAGTCGGGTAATTACGTGCCGGCTGATATGCGCCTGATCGAAGCAGTCAACCTGCGAGTCGAGGAAGCCGCCCTGACTGGCGAATCTGTTCCCGTCCAGAAAAATGCTGCACTGGTATTAGATGATAAGGCCACCATTGGCGATCAGAAAAATACGGTTTTCATGGGCACAGTTGTCTCTTACGGACGAGGGCGCGGGCTAGTCGTCGCCACAGGGATGCGAACACAGCTCGGGCTGATCGCCGACATGCTCCAAAATGTCGAGTCCGAAGAAACGCCGCTACAACAACGTCTCGATGAGTTAGGCAAAGTACTGGGTTGGGGTGCCCTGGCAGTGTGTGGATTGGTCTTTGCACTCGGTTTGCTGCGTAGCGGCTTATTTTCACAGGGGTTCGGCCCCGAGACCACCACTGCGATGGTGGACGCTTTTATGATCGCAGTCAGCCTGGCAATTGCCGCCGTACCCGAAGGGTTACCTGCCGTAGTAACAATCAGCTTGGCGCTGGGGATGCGCGAAATGGTCCATCGCCATGCACTAATCCGTAAACTGGCTTCTGTGGAGACACTCGGATCTGCCACTGTCATTTGCTCGGATAAAACCGGTACCCTCACCCAAAACGTAATGACGGTCACCCATTTGTGGATTGATGACCAATTTATTGAGGTTACTGGCAGCGGTTATGCACCAGTCGGTGAATTCCGGATCAACAATGATAAGGTCGATTTGACTCGTTATCCTGGAGCAATGACAGCTTTGTGGGTCAGCGTCTTAAATAATGATTCTCAGCTAGAGCATCTTGATGAGGATGGTAAATCGATCTATCGTATCATTGGTGATCCGACCGAAGGTGCGCTCTTGATCTCGGCCGCCAAGGCCGGAGTTGTCCAGGAAGATCTTAATATCGCTTACCCACGCCAGAAAGAGATCCCTTTCGACTCGGCTCGTAAACGCATGGTCACGATTCACTCAATCCATGCACCTCAACCGGAGGATAGCTCCCCGATCTACAACGAGTATCAATTACATTGGGAAGCAATTGTTATCAAAGGCGCGCCAGACGAAGTCCTGCGCCTTTGCACCAGTTACCAGACAATCTCGGATACAACCCAGCAACTGGATGCGCAGGCGCGCCAGAGCATCCTGGCTGCCAACGACAGTATGACTCGCGATGCCTTACGTGTACTCGGATTCGCCTACAGGATCGTACCAGAGGTCGCAGGCGATTTCAACCATAGCGATGTGGAACGCGAGCTCACCTTCGCCGGCCTGATTGGCATGATCGATCCGGCTCGCCCGGAAGTCCGACCTGCATTGGAAAAAGCACGCAGCGCCGGTATTAGAACGATCATGATCACTGGGGATTATCCGAATACTGCCCGGGCGATTGCCGAGAGCATCACGCTACTTCAACCAGGCCATAAAGTCCTTACTGGAGCAGAGCTCAACGAGATCGATGATAACCGACTTGCCAAGGAAGTAGAGGTCACCGATGTGTTTGCCCGGGTTTCACCCGAGCATAAAATGCGTATCGTTGATGCCCTGCGAGTTAATGATGAAGTTGTGGCGATGACCGGCGATGGCGTCAATGACGCCCCTGCTATCAAGCGCGCCGATATTGGCGTAGCCATGGGTATCACCGGTACCGATGTGGCTAAAGAAACTGCCGACATGGTGCTGACTGACGATAACTATGCCAGTATCGTGGCGGCAGTTGAGCAGGGACGAGTCATCTACGCCAACATCCGCAAGTTCGTATTCTTCTTGCTCTCCTCCAATGTAGCCGAGATCATGATTATTTTCCTGGCAACTATCTCTGGCCTACCTACCCCGCTGACCGCCATCCAGCTACTGTGGCTGAACTTGCTTACAGATGGAGCACCCGCGTTGGCATTGGCGATGGAAAAAGGCGATCCAGATGTAATGGAACACAAACCCCGCCCCAAACGCGAATCGATAATCAACGGTCCGATGCGCCTGGGCATCTTGATTCAAACCATCACCCAGACAGGGGCAACTCTCGCTGCATTCCTGATCGGCCTGTATTGGCACCTGAGTGCCAGTATCCCCGCCGGTGAGAACGCTCTGGGCTACCTGCTACGCTATGACTGGCGCGGGATTGATGTTCAAACAGCCGAGACTATGGCTTTTGTCACGTTATCGCTTTGCGAGCTGTTCCGTGCCTATACTGTCCGCTCTGAGCGGGTATCGATCTTTCGATTAGGCGTGTTCTCAAACAAGTATATGCAGTATGCTGTTGGGTTTTCAATCGTGTTGCTTCTACTAGTGGTCAATGTATCCTTCTTGCAGCCAGTATTCAATACCCATTTTCTTACACCTAGGGAATGGCTATTTGTACTCGGACTGTCCACCATCCCGGCCATCGCCGAAGAGATCATGAAATTTTTCCTGCGCAGGCAGAAAAATTAGCAAGGTAGCAATCGCAAATAAC
>JAGDMX010000355.1 GCA_017860725.1 Chloroflexota bacterium
GTGAGGAGTGTTGTCACTGCCTACCTCACCGTCATTAAAATTACGGAGTGGCGGTAATACATCGAGCTTACAGGGTACCTGGATAGGTCGATTCAGAGGTGGGCGATGAGCACTCCAGCGCGATCACTGTCAGGATAGCTATACCTTTATAAGGACATACCCCCCTCCCCCCATAGGCTCACTTTTCAAGGAAGCCCTATACAGAATGACCAATCCCAACGGACGAAGGTAAATATCGGCTCAACAAAACGCCAACCCAACAGCTTTGATTGTAGTTCTTGGGTAGTTTGATGATTAATCTTTATACTTTGTTAAGACGATGTTTACGGTAAAATATCAGACATTGAGGTCATTTCACCTGCATGCCCGACCAGAAACAGATCCTCCTGCAAACCAAGTTACATAGGCCGCGCCTTCCCCACGAGCTGGTTGTACGTTCGCGACTGGTGGAATGGCTCAACCGTGGGATCGACTACCCGCTTACCCTGGTATGTGCACCGGCTGGTTACGGTAAAACCACCCTGATATGCACTTGGCTCGATCGCATGTCTGCGGATCGGAGTGAGGGGACGGCTTTCCTGCCTTCGGCCTGGCTCTCGCTGGATGAAGATGATAGCGACCTCAACCTCTTCTTACGATATTTCATCGCTGCTCTGCGTACGATTTTTACGGATGCCTGTGCAAATACCCTCGCTTTACTTCAAGCGGGGCAGCCACCACCTCAAGCAATCCTCCGCACGACGTTAATAAACGAACTCGAAGAGCTTCCCGGAGACGCTATTCTCGTGCTCGACGACTACCAGTTTATCCACGGGAAAGCTGTGCACAATCTGCTTGTCGAATTGACGCGCCATTGGCCAAAACCGCTGCATCTGGTGCTGATTTCACGCATCGACCCGCCCCTTCCGCTAACCAGCCTACGACCGAGGGGGAGTATCCGTGAGGTTCGCACCCAGGACCTGCGTTTTTCGTCTCTAGAGACGGATGCCTACCTGGATCAGGCGCAACTTTCCTTCTTGAGCCAATCCACCCTGGATCTCCTGGAAGAGCGTATCGAGGGTTGGCCTGCCGGTCTGCACCTGGTTGCCCTTTCATTGCGTTCCGCTGGCGGCCAGGAATCAGTACCGTTGGCATTATCCAGCGAGAATACCAATATCACCGGGTACTTGATGGATGAGGTTTTGAAACACCAATATCCAGCGATCCAAAAATTTTTATTGAAGACTTGCATCCTGGACCGCTTTTGCCCCTCGCTGTGCGAAGCCGTTGTTGGAGAGCTCGACGCTACATGGAATGTACACGCCTGTCTGGATTGGATTGAACGCTCTGAACTGTTTCTTATATCCTTGGACAACAGTCGCGAATGGTTCCGCTACCACCATTTATTCCAGCAGTCTCTGCAGAGGAGGTTATCCTCCGAGATGACCCCTGGGGATGTGAGCAACTTGCATCACCTGGCTTCTGCCTGGTTCGATGAGCAAGGACTGGTTGATGAAGCCTTACACCACGCCCTGGCAGCCGGCGATCTTGATCTGGCTGCACGCCGGATGACTGCCGGACTGCGCGATGTAATCAACCGCGAGGATCGGCCAACCCTGGAGCGCTGGCTGCGCCTGTTGCCGGAAGAGATGATCCAGCGACAACCGGGATTGTTGATGATCAAGGCCTGGGTTCAGCAGTTTTCATGGAGATTAGACCTGCAAGCACAGGTGCTTAAGCAGATAGAAGATCTATTGGATGCAGAAGGAGACGCAGCGTTGCCAGCGGATGACCTGCAACTCATGCGAGCGCAAATACTCCTGTTGAGAGCACAGCAGGCGTATCTCGGCAACCAGCCCTTGCGGGCGATCGATTTTTGCCGGCAGGCATTGGCGCTCCTGCCCCTATCGTGGACATTCGGGCGCGGCGCAGCCATGCTGTTCCTGGGCTTTTCAATGCAAACCATCGGCCAGGCACAGGCGGCCGAACGGTTGCTGCTCGATGAATATGAGTCTTACGGCGATAAGGCCGATACCTATGCCCTGTTAGTTTTGGAATCTTTGTGTTTTATCTATCTGCAAACCGGCCAGCTTGAGCAAGCCAGGCAAATTGCGCAGGTTTTGGTCCAAGGATCAACCCGCAGTGGGATTGCATTCATGAGGAACTTAGGGAACTGGTATCTCGGCCTGGTGTGTTATCAAATCAATCAGCTGGAGGCTGCCGCGCAGTATTTCACCCAGATCGTTGAAAACCGCTATACAGTTCAGGTAACTACTTATCGTGATGCTGTTGCAGGCCTGGCGCTGATTTTTCAGATCCAAGGGGAGAGTCCTAAAGCCTGGCAGATGGTGGAGTCTATCATCCAGTTTGACCTGGAGCAAAGGGGTAGCGAAGATATCCGGACACGCTCCTTGCGCGCCAGGGTGCTGCTCATGCAAGGGGACCTTGAAAAAGCCGGACGGTGGGTTGACACATTCACCGATCCGCCGCTTGACCAGCCTCTTATATGGCTGGAAGAACCGCAGGTGACCCGGGTGCGCGTCCTGGTAGCCAGAGGTGGGGATACCGATCTGCACCTGGCAATTCAAATATTGGACGTTCTGGAGGAGATCGCCGACCGAACCCATAATCTTCGCTACAAGATTGAGATCCTGGCTTTGCGTGCCCTGGCGCTGGATACCATGGGGGAAACCGGCAAAGCCAACGATGCATTGAAGCAGGCGGTAGATCTCGCACGAGTGGGGGGATTTATCCGGGTTTTCGCCGACCTTGGTAAACCCATGCAGAAGTTGCTGCTCCGGCTTGTCGATCAAAGCCTTTTGGTGGAGAAGATCCATCACATACTCGCGGCATTTCCAGAGGGTGATAAAATTTTGGTTCGAAGCGCGCGCTATCCATCACCTAATAATTCGTCTCTGGTAGAGCCCCTGACCTCCCGCGAGTTTGAAGTTTTGACCTTACTGCGAGGACCGTTGAGCATTAAAGAAATCGCACAAAAACTCAATATTTCCCATGCGACCGCCAAAGACCACACGATCAACCTCTACGGTAAGCTAGGTGTAAACCGCCGTTGGGATGCTGTAGCCCGAGCCGAAGAATTGAACATTCTTCCCCCACGCTGATCCCCCCGCCAGGTACGAGGCGCTGGCCCAAAAACTGCTGGAGCAAAAGCGCTGCACTTGAGCGGAACCCAGCATGCTCTGTTCCCATAAAACCTGATCCTTATCCACCACAATCCCACCATTCGGTGGTGTTTTTACGCGGGAATTTCATTTATCATTATTTTATGATGAGTCTGCCATCCAAACTTCCCATCCCCTTCGATCGCCCAGCCGCATACCAGATCAGAGTGCAAGGTCGGATTGACCCAAGTATGTCTGATCTTCTGGGAGGTATGATAATCAGCCAGGTCACAATTGAGACGGGACCCCCTGTCACAACCCTGGAGGGCGAGTTGAGAGACCAGGCTGCCCTAGCCGGGGTGCTCAACTCACTCTACGAACTGCATCTGCCTGTACTTTCGGTAACGTGCCTGGAAATTTGAGCGTGAAACGCGGGAATCGGATAATCGCCATGCTCCTGATCCAGGTCATTCTCCATGGAGTAAACCGGGCTTTCAATGCAGATTAATTCTCAGTCAATGTATTGACGGACCCCAATCGCCAATAGAACCAGGTGCAAGTCCCTGGCTAGAAGCGATAACAAGTGGATTACCAATTCCCAGCACAATATACTATAGCGAAGAGGTGAACTATGCAAAAGAACAGTCGAACAAGC
>JAGDMX010000356.1 GCA_017860725.1 Chloroflexota bacterium
GCAGCGGTTAAAACCAACCAGGGAGAAGACTTCCGCTACTGGCTGATCGGCGATTGGGTACGTGGAACCTTGACCGGTAACTAAAACAATGATTTTCTTGACTTTTGCCCGGCTTAACTATAGAATGGAGATAGTTAATTAACCAAGTAATATAACGTGAATTCGGGATCAAAGGATTTTGGGTTTATTTTGGGCGGCTCCGCCGCCCAAAATAAACCCAATACACCCCTTTTTCCTTATCCCGAACCGACGTTAATATATAAAGGGAACTGAGGAGAGACCCGAGCACGATCCCCGGGCACCGAAGGTGCAAATCTGGTTCATGGATCACCAGATGAAACTCTCAGGTAAAAGGACTCTATTCCCAGACTCCTCTGGAAAGTCGGGTTGTGACCAGGCTGAAAAGTGCGGCGCTCAGTCCTGGACACTACCAGCACCGACGGGGCAAGCGCCATTGAGCGGCGCGAATCTCTCAGGTTTGTAACAGAGGCGCACGCCATAATGGTGTGCGCCTTTATTTATTCTGCGCCCGGAAATTACCAATCCTAAATGGAGGTACCCAATGAAAATCCCAGCCGATCTAAAATATACCAAAAATGATGAGTGGATTCGCGTGGAAGGCAATGTTGGTACAGTAGGTATCACCGACTTTGCCCAGGAACAGCTGTCCGATATCGTCTATGTTGAAATTGTTGTCGAAGAAGGTGACAATGTCAGCCAGGGCGATTCATGTGCCACACTGGAATCGGTGAAAGCAGCAGCCGATGTTTACCTGCCTGTGGGTGGGAAAATAGTGGCAGTCAACGAAGGGCTTGCAGAGACACCGGAAACTGTAAACAGCGACCCATTCGGGGCAGCATGGATGGTGAAAATTGAGCTGGCAGATTCGGCTGAGCTGGACGGTTTATTAGATGCGGCCGGCTACGAAGCACACCTGGCGACCAAGGCCTGAGTATTTAGGAGTAACCATGTATATTCCACACACTGAAGCGGATCGGGAGGCGATGCTGCACACCATCGGCGCGGAGCATCTGGAGGACCTCTTCCAGGATGTTCCCGCAGCTTATCGCTTCCCAAAATTAGACTTGCCTCCCGCCATCACTGAGATGGAAGTGATGATGGAAATGCAGAGGCTGGCGAACGCCAACGAGAGTGTGTCCGACTTGATCTGTTTTCTGGGAGCGGGCGCCTACAATCACTATATACCGGCCGCGGTCGATGCGGTTTTGCGCCGTGGCGAGTTCCTGACTGCATACACCCCATACCAGCCGGAGATTTCTCAGGGTACACTCCAGGCCATTTTCGAGTACCAGAGCCTGATTGCAGGCCTCACTGGAATGGAAGTAAGCAACGCCTCACATTACGATGGCGCCACGGCTGTGACCGAGGCGGTCACCATGGCCTATGCCCATTTCCGCGGTAAACGCACAAAAATGGTGCTATCCCCAGCGCTTCACCCTCACTACCGGGAAACCGCAGAAACCTACAACCATGGAACGGATGTCAGTATTGTCAAACCGGATGTGGATTTGAAGGCTGGACCAGATGCACTGCTCCCATGGATTGACGCAACCACCGCTCTGGTAGTTGTTCAATACCCGGATTTCTTCGGCCGCATCTATAACTACACCAGCCTTGCCGAGGCTGTTCATGCTGCCGGTGCGCTGCTGGCAATCGCAGTAAATCCCCTGGCGTTGGGGCTACTTACCCCACCCGGTGAATTCGGGGCAGATATCGTCGTCGGCGAGGGCCAACCGCTTGGAATATCGCTGTCATTTGGCGGGCCATATTTAGGCATCTTTGCCACCCGAAAAGACTACGTTCGTAAAATGGCAGGTCGTCTGGTCGGCGAGACTGTTGATACGCGTGGGCAACGTGCTTATGTGCTCACGCTGACAGCCAGAGAACAGCATATCCGCAGAGAAAAAGCCACCTCGAATATTTGCACCAACCAGGGTCTGATGGCGCTCGCATCGGCAGTGTATATGAGCTTGCTTGGTAAAAATGGCTTGCGACAGGTAGCCGAGCTCTGCTATCACAAAGCCCACTATGCAGCAAATCAGATCGCTGCATTGCCCGGATACTCCTTGTGGACCGAAACACCCTTCTTCCACGAATTCGTCATTCGTTGCCCAATTCCGGTTGCCGATATCAACGAGCATTTGTTAGAGCACGGGATCCTGGGCGGTTATGACTTGGGGAAAGATAATCCGGAACTGGAGAACTGCATGATGATCGCAGTGACGGAGATAAACTCGAAGGAAGAAATCGATTTACTGGTTGAAACCCTATCGGAGGTGTACCATGACTGAGTCCTTGTTATGCGAATTATCCGTCCCCGGTCGCAAGGGTGTGCTATTCCCGAAATCGGATGTACCCAAAGCATCCCTGCCTGCCAACCTGACTCGCCAGCGCTTGCCTCTCCCTGAGGTTTCCGAAGTTGATGTGGTTCGTTACTTCACCCGGCTGTCTCAGTTGAACTATTGCATTGATAAAGGGATGTATCCACTCGGTTCTTGCACGATGAAATACAACCCGAAGATCAACGAGGAGACTGCACGCCTGTCCGGTTTTGCCAACATCCACCCACTCCAGCCGGTAGAGACGATCCAGGGTTGTATGGTGTTGATGTACGAACTACAGGAGATGCTCAAGGAGATCGGTGGATTCGCTGGTGTAACCCTTCAACCGGCTGCAGGTGCACAAGGTGAGCTGACCGGCGTTTTGATCATCCGCGCCTATCACCAATCTCGCAACGATCTCAAGCGTACAAAAATCCTGATCCCGGACTCTGCTCATGGCACCAATCCGGCGACTTCTGCGATGAGCGGTTTGGAAGTTGTCCAGCTTCCTTCGGATGCGAATGGGAACGTCGATTTGAATGAGCTGCGGACCCATTGCGACGATACGCTGGCGGGGTTGATGCTCACCAATCCCAATACCCTGGGGTTATTCGAAGAGAATGTACTCGAAGTAATCCGCATGGTGCATGAGGCCGGCGGGTTGGTATACGGGGACGGTGCCAATATGAACGCTCTCCTGGGTATTGTGCGCCCAGGCGACCTTGGGATCGATGTGCTGCATTACAACCTGCATAAGACTTTCTCCACCCCACACGGTGGCGGTGGACCTGGCTCCGGCCCGGTGGGAGTAGCAGCGATGCTGGTCGATTTCATGCCCGGACCGGTGGTGGATATTATCGAAGAAGGTGATGACGAAATCCCACCCCTGTTCGGTTTTGTCATGCCAGAGAAGAGCATCGGGCGGGTTAAATCCTTCTGGGGTCACTTTGGAATGATGGTGCGTGCTTATACTTATATCCGCGTGCATGGTCCGGAAGGCCTGCGTAGCGTGTCTGAGCATGCTGTGCTTAATGCGAACTATCTTATGGCACAGATGAAGAAAATCTATCATCTTCCCTACGACCGGACCTGCATGCACGAGTTCGTCGTCGAAGGTCGATGGGATGATGCTCCCGATATTCATGCATTGGATATCGCCAAGCGGATGATGGATTATAACTTGCACCCACCAACAAATTACTTCCCCTTGATCGTCCATGAAGCACTGATGGTCGAGCCCACCGAGACGGAGAGCAAGCAGACCCTCGACGCATTTATCGAGGTAATGGAGAAAATTGCCGACGAAGCCCACAATAATCCGGAAATCTTGAAAACTGCGCCTCACACTACGCCGGTTGGACGCCTGGACGAAGTCAAGGCTGCCAAAGAGCTGGTGCTCTGCTGTGGGCTGGAATTCCCACCACGGGAAAGACTGCTACCGGATAAGTGTTCAACTTAATATTAGCAATAACCCGTTTCGTCCAGTAGTGATAAAATACCTTTCCGGTTGACCCAATCGGAAAGGTATTTTTTTGGATGATCAAGCAAGAAAAGTTTCAATTCGTATCCCCAGATCCCATGGTGGAAGTCCACCTACCCGATGGACAGGTTGTGCGCGGCCCCAGGCAGTCGCCTGTTGCCGGCTTCATAAATACGATGATGAGAGAAGGCGATGTTCCAATCGTTGGGGCAGTCATCAACGGGAAGCTACGTGAACTAACCTTTCCCATCGGGATTGAGTCGGAAGTACGCCCAATTTCTATGGCAGAAACCGATGGCATGCGCATCTATCGCCGGTCGCTCACCTTTCTGCTGGAAGCTGCTTTTGATTGCTTGTTCCCAGGCGCGATCTTGACTGTCGATCACTCAATTGCATTTGGGGGTTATTACTGTGCCGTTCTAAACCATCCTCCGCTGACGACCGAAGAGCTGCTTTCTCTGGAGCGGAAAATGTGGGAGCTGGTCGAGGCAGATTTGCCCTTCGAGAGAAAAGTAGTGCCGATCCAGGATGCCATCGACTATTTCAAGAACCGAAACGAGTTCGATAAAGTAATTCTCCTGAAACATAGGCCGAAAAACTACCTGACAATGTACCGGTTGGAACAACGGATGGATTATCACCACGGCTACATGGTCCCTTCAACCGGCTATTTACGCTGGTTCCGGCTTTCACCAGCAGGAGAAGGGTTTACACTGCGCTTCCCGCGCCATCACCAGCCAACGACAATTGTCGATCTTCCGGAATATCCAAAATTACTAAAAGCCTTCCGGCAATATGGCGATTGGCTGACAACCCTGGGGATTTCGAGTGTCGGGGCATTGAACGATGCGATCCAAGGCAACCGCATCCACGAGGTAATTCTGGTTTCGGAAGCCCTGCATGAGAAGCACGTCTCAGAGATTGCCGCCCAGATCGCGGCTCGCAGTGACGATTTGCGCATCGTCCTGATCGCCGGACCGACTTCATCCGGTAAAACCACCTTCGCCAAGCGTTTGTCGGTGCAGTTGCTTGCTTATGGCCTGGTGCCTTTTCCGCTCGAGCTGGATAATTATTTCGTCGATCGGGAGAATACCCCAATAGACGAAAATGGAAAACCCGATTTTGAGTCCCTGGATACCCTCAATCGCCAGCGGCTCTCGATAGATTTGCAACGATTGATCGCCGGCAAACTCGTCCAGCTTCCCAAATTTGATTTCATTTCCGGCAAGAGTGTTACCGGTGATACTGTTCAGTTAAATTCCAGGGAAATTATTATTTTGGAAGGCATCCACGGCCTGCATCCGGACTTAATTCCAGATATTCCTGCCAACCAAACCTATCGTGTCTATGTTTCTGCGCTGACACAGCTCAACCTGGATCATCAGAACCGGGTGTCGACCACTGATACCCGTCTGCTCCGCCGGATTGTGCGTGATGCATACCAACGGGGTTATACTGCCCAGCAAACGATTGGGCGCTGGGAATCCGTGAGGCACGGGGAGAAACATTACATCTTTCCCTATCAAGAAAATGCAGATGTGATGTTCAATTCTGCGCTGGTGTATGAGCTTTCTGCCCTCAAACCTCTGGTTGAGCCACTGATCCGGCAGGTTCCCTATGGAACACCGGAGTACATCGAGGCAAAACGCCTGCTCTCCTTGCTCGAATGGGTATTGCCACTCCATGATCAACGAATTCCCGACAACTCCATCCTGCGGGAATTCATTGGTGGGTCTATTTTGCGAGATTTTTCTCTCTGGCATAACCGTATACAATCGTAAATCAAGATAATATAACGTGAACTTGAGATAAAAGCCCCTTTTTTCCTTATCCCAAACTGAGGATAATGTAAGACCTGGCACAAGTTACCTGGATAATATAAAGCTCTAAATGCTCCAACCAATTGATTTTGGCCGAGAAGCCTGTGGCAACTATGCAATCGC
>JAGDMX010000357.1 GCA_017860725.1 Chloroflexota bacterium
TGTCCCACTGCAATCCCGGTAGTGCCGGTGCCGTGCCCGTCTTTATCCACGGGCTGCGAAGTGTACTCCCAGGGATCATACCAGTGATAATCGTCTTTGCCGCCTGCCCCCAAATAGTTGTCTGCCAGGGCGGGATGGGTTGCATCGACTCCCGAATCAGCAATCCCGATCACAATCCCTTCGCCGGTTACGCTCAATTGATCCCAGGTCGAGTCAGCCTCAATCTTCTCGATATTCCAGGTGACCTCCGCCGGTTCACCTGGAGTATTGCCTGCTGAGACAGGAACAGGATTACGCAGGGGGCGCGCTTGGGGGCTATCCAGGATATATGCCACATCCGGGTGGCTCGCCAGGGTGCGTCGCACCCGACTGCCCTGCACTTCGAGTGCATTCACCAGGTAAAACGGCGTATAGGCTGCCTGGCGCTCATCCAGATCTCGGCGCAACTCGGCCTGAGTCTGGCGGGCATGCTCGGTCAGCACGGTGTAAACTGCTGTACGGCGTGCCAACCAATCGGGGAGATCCTCAGCAAATCCGGTATCAGCCTGGTCCTGGAGCACCACCAGGTAGGTTTCCGGCTGCAGGCTAGAGCCGCCGCTGGCCAGGTAGATGATGGGTGCGGATACTAGCGCCAGGACAGCCAGAACAGGAGCAGCCCAGCGCAGCCCTGACCAGCGCAGCAGTGCATCTCTGAGGATCAGCAGCAAACCGCCCAGACCGAAAGCAATCAGTATCGCCAGGTAGCCGGCCGTCGACCAGGCGGTGCTCATCTCGGCCACCATCCAGTCTCCTTCCAGCCCGTCGGTGAGCAGTAGCGGTGGCAGCATCGCCATGAATAAGCAGGTCAGCACGGCCACCCAGGTACGCCGCACTTGCGGTGACGGATCCAATACCAAAAGGCTGCCCGTCAGCAAGCCGCAAGCCCCCAGGACTGGCGCCAGATTGCGCCCCTGGATCCAGAAACCACGGAAGGTGATTAACACCGGGGCAAAAGCGAACAGAGTAATCCCTGCTAATAGCGCTGCGCGACCCGGCTGTTCGACCAGGTATTCCCGCCGGTAGTAAAACGGCAGGCAGAGCAGGATCGACCCGGCCAAAGCCAGTGAGAGCGCATCGAGCAGCGCTAGTGCTGATTCAGCAGGTGTGCCCAGCGCCCCACTCAGATAATACCCATAAGGTACGAGTGCCCCGCATGCCAGGCCCAACCAGATCACATCCCGGTTGGATTTGCCTATATACAGATTCCGTAGCCACCATATCAAGCCTAGGCTGATCAAAACACTGAACAAAGGGGACAGCCAGTCCGGCAAGCCCGGATAGGCTATCTGACGGTCATAAGCTTGCAAAATGCCCAAAGGTAACGCATACAACGAAGATACTGCCATCGCCAGCCCTACGCCGCGCCAAAGCTCGAAGCGCGGCATCTTGAGCAGCCAGACGGCCAGGATGCCCGGAATCCCTACGACCAGGAGATAAGCCACCGGGCGCAGCAGGTCCAGCGCCAGGCTGAAATTGCCCAGACCGGCTTCCGGGATTAGGGTATCCAGCCAGATTTTCCCAGACCAGTAAGTCAGGCCTAGCGCAGTCAAGATTGCCAGCAGCGTTGCACAGCCAAAACTGCGCTCGCGTTTCGGTAATGTTTCGGTCATAGGTTATAAAGCCTTCTCCAGAATGAGCAGGGCGTGCGAGTCATCACCGTTAACCGGGTCGCCGCGGAATTCGACGATGCTGGTAAAGCCGGCGCGAATCCAAAAGCGCAGTGCCGGCCAATTTTTTAGATGAACATTGAGCCAGACCTTTTCAAAGCCCCCCAGATTTTGGAGTTGCGTAATTATGCCGCGCACCGTTTCCTGACCGTAAGATTGGCGCTGATAGGTGGGGGAGATGATGAACATGCTGATGAAAACCGTCTTTGGCTTGGGCAGGCCGTGATGGAGGTGGAAGTAACCGATAATCTCCCGGTTTTCTTTGAGGTAAAGTGTCTGCATCTTAAAGACCGTCTGGATGCCAAGCTCACCGCTTTGGCTGCGGGCGATCAGGTTTATGAAACCTTCTTCCAGTTCAGGGCGAAAAGTAGGGTCCCAACTCTCAATGCCACCGCAAGCATGGAATACTTCTTGCAGGCTGTCGGCTTCCGCCAGGCTGCTATCTTGGATAAACAGTCGCTCGGTTTCCCAATAGGGGGGTAATACTTTCATGCCCCCAGGCCTTTTTATCAGTCCCAGGTGATTTCCATCTCGTCACGATTTCCGAGCGCATTGCGCAGAAGGGTGACAAGCTCAGGGTCGGCGTTTAGTTCTTCGAAATAGGCCAGCAGCATCTGCGAGATCGTGTAATCCTGGTCCAGAGTGGATTCTTCCTCAAGCTGATCGACCATGAACTGGAATTGCTCCTCCGTGATCGCGCCGATGACTTCGCCGGTGCCTTCGTCGTAGAGGTTTACCATATATGCTCCTTTTATTGGACGGTTTATTAAATTATACCCCGTGAATAGGATGGATTCATCCTAAGCCTGCTTGAGTTGATGCAAGAGCTTGCGTCCCCGGCTGCGGATAGCGGGACTGCCGCTGGCACTGAGCTGTTCAATCCGGGCGCGGACTTGCGGTCGCAAGCTGGCATCTTGAAGCGCCAGGTCGGCCAGCGCCTGCATGCTGAAGGTGACAACGATTTTACTGTGATCCTCCAGGTATCTTTCTAAGACGGATACGGCTTCCTGGCGTTCCTGCATCGAAAGCTGCAATCTCGGTAGCATCTGGGCGACGTGCCAGCGTACTTCCTGCTGTGGAATTTGGGCAACCTGGTGAAGCAGGCTATCTTTATGAGGCTGCAATAAATCTGGGCGTTGGGCGGTAAGTTTCTCGGCAGCGTCGGCGGCGCGCATCCTGACAAGTGGGTCTGGGTTTAAGATACACTCGAAAAGCTCACCAAAGCGGTCCGGTTGTGCCAGGATATCCGCCGCGACTTCCTCCGATCTACCGATCGAGCGCCGATCACCGCCGCTGAGTTTTTCGATCAAATCGCTATTCATGATGATTTGCTCTCCACAATGCGTTGTGTTAAAATCGACGAAGATTGTCTGAGGGAGGTCTATGATGGATCTTCAACCACCTGTCCTCGAACGGATGAGCCGGCAGCTCTCTGCCTGGGAACAGTCCTCCGACCCACGCGCAGTATTCTTGGGTTGTTATACCTTGATGACCCAGAATATGCTGGGCGCAATCCAGGCCGGCGAGTTCCACGATCCGGAATGGGTGGGCGAGCTGCTGGAGCATTTTGCCGGTTACTATTTTACGGCCCTGGACCAATATGATAACCCCGATCATACCGCTCCAGCTGTCTGGCAACTCACCTTCGATAGCGCCAGGCAGCCGGGTATGCATGTGTTGCAGAATTTGTTGTTGGGCGTCAATGCGCATATTAACTACGACCTGATCCTGGCATTGGGCGACATGCTGGAGCCGGACTGGGAGCGCCTGGATCCCGCCGGGCGTGAGCGACGCCGGACCGATCATGACCATGTCAACCGGATTATCGGGCGTACATTAGATGCCGTACAAGACACAATCCTGGAACGGCAGGCACCGGAGATGGAGCTGGTGGATCGTTTGCTGGGTCCCTTCGATGAGTGGCTGATTTCCAGCCTGGTTGAGCGCTGGCGCGACCAGGTGTGGGGCGATGCGGTAAACCGCATAGAACGAACAGCAGAAAAGGAGCGTGAGCTCCTGCGCGTGGAGTTTGAAAACGAATGC
>JAGDMX010000055.1 GCA_017860725.1 Chloroflexota bacterium
TTCATCATCGGCGGCGGCGAAATCTTTGCCCAGGCCTTGCCCATGGCCGACCGCATTTACCTGACCCGGGTGCATGCCCAGGTATTTTGTGATACCTTCTTCCCGAAGCTCGACCCGACAGATTGGGAAATCCGGCAGGAATTTTACCAGCCTGCCAATGAGAAGAACGATTACCCCTTCACATTCCAATTGCTCGAGCGCACTTGACAAAAATCCTGATTCGCTTATAATCCCCCCAACTTAACAATCAAAGACTGTGAAGAGGACGAGTAGGCCGCAAAACGACAGCCCAGAGAGCGGGGGCAGGTGTGAACCCCGCCTGTACGCTGCAAGCCGAATGGACCTCGGAGTTGCCCTCTCAAACACGTTCACTGTTTTCTCAAACAGTTGTGGAGTATGAGGCGCCGGAGTTGCTTCCGTTATCATGGCAGGCCGGTTGGTGAATTTTAGTGAATTATGGCTTCGTTAATCATTCTCACAGCCGGTACTCGAGTGAGGCTGGCCTTTACCCCCCGTCGCATCACCGGCGGGATTTTTCTTTAAAGGCTGCCTAACCGGGGTGGCACCACGGACCTGACGCGTTCGTCCCCATACAGGACGGGCGCGTTTTATTTTGGAGATGAATAAATGGAGACGAAAGGACGAATTCTCACCGGACACCGCCCTACCGGGCCTCGCCATATCGGACACCTGGTCGGCACCCTGGAAAACTGGGTGCGATTGCAGGATTCCTTTGAGTGCTATTTTCTAATTGCCGACCTGCATGTGCTGACCACCGACTTCGAACACCCCGAGCGCATCGGCGGCAATGTCATAGAAGTGCTGGCGGATTGGCTGGCAGTGGGAATCGACCCACAACGCGCCAGGATTGTTCTGCAATCCGCCATCCCGGGGCATGCCGAGCTTTCGTTGCTGTTAGGCATGCTGGTCACGGTCGCCCGCCTGACGCGTGTACCCGCTTATAAGGAACAAGCCCAGGCATTGCACATCAGACCTTCACTGGGATTGCTCAGCTACCCTGTCCTGCAGAGCGCAGATATTCTGCTGTATATGGCCGATACCGTGCCAGTAGGCGAAGACCAGCTTCCACACCTGGAGCTCAGCCGCGAGCTGGCGCGCCGCTTCAATCAGCTCTACGCGCCAACCTTCCCCGAGCCGCAGGGCTTGTTGTCCACGACACCACGGCTGATCGGCACCGACAACCGCACCATGCACACTTCTTATGGCAACACCATTGCCCTGCGCGATACACCGGAGGAGACCACCCTCAAGGTGATGAATATGTATACCGACCCGACCCGCATCCACGCCAATGACCCGGGGCATGTGGAAGGCAACCCGGTTTTCGAATACCATGATGCGTTCAACCCCAATAAGGAGGAGGTAGAAGAGTACAAACTACGCTATCGAAACGGTAAGATCGGTGATGTCGAGCTCAAGCGCCGCCTGGCTCATGTGATTAACGAGTACCTGATGCCCATCCGGCAGAGGCGAGCAGAAATCATCGCTAGGCCAAGCGATTTGATGGATATTCTCCAGGCAGGCACTCAAGCTGCTCGCCCAGTCGCCCAGGCGACAATGGAAACCGTCAAGACAAAGATTGGATTAAACCCGGCGATTCAGGTTTCGTGAGACTGGCCGCAATATACTCTCAACTATTTATACGGAGGAAAAAATGTCTGACCACGTACGCTACACTTTGAAAGAATCGGATTTGCCCAAAGCCTGGTACAACATCAACGCCGATATGCCCGTCCCACCGACGCCCGTGCTGCACCCACAAACCAAGGAGCCGGTTACACCTGACTTCCTCGGTGTGCTTTTCCCGATGGAACTGATCCTGCAAGAGATCAGCACCGAACGATACATTGAAATCCCAGAAGAAGTGCGTGATATTTACAAGCTATGGCGACCAACACCTTTGATCCGGGCGCGCCGGCTGGAGAAAGCCCTGGATACACCTGCTCATATCTACTATAAGAATGAAGGCACCTCACCGGTCGGCAGCCACAAGCCCAATACCGCTATCGCCCAGGCATTCTTCAATAAAACCGCCGGCACTAAAGCTTTAACTACCGAGACAGGCGCCGGTCAGTGGGGCTCTGCCCTGTCATTTGCCGGGGCTTTGTTCGATCTCCCGGTGGAAGTCTATATGGTGCGGGTATCCTACGATCAGAAACCCTACCGGCGTATTATGATGGAAACTTACGGAGGGCAGGTATACGCCAGCCCGTCGGATCGTACCAACTACGGACGCCGACTGCTGGCTGAAAACCCAAATAACCCCGGCTCATTGGGCATCGCGATCTCAGAAGCGGTCGAGGCAGCTGTCGTTTCTAACGGCATGAAGAAATACTCGATCGGCTCCTGTTTGGGTCATGTACTACTGCACCAGACAGTCATCGGTGAAGAAGCCCTCATGCAGATGGACAAGGCGGATGAATATCCTGATGTTGTTATCGGCTGTGTCGGTGGTGGGTCGAATTTTGCCGGCCTGGCTTATCCCTTTGTCCACAAGAACCTGAAAGACGGCCAACGCACCCGCATCCTGGCAGTTGAGCCAACCGCCACTCCCTCACTGACCAAAGGCCAATATACCTTTGACTACGGCGATTCCGCGCAAATGGCGCCTATCATCAAAATGCATACCCTGGGGCACGATTTTGTGCCCCCACCCATCCATGCCGGCGGTTTACGCTATCACGGCATGGCGCCCAGTTTGTGTGCCCTTTACGAAGCAGGTCACATTGAAGCCAGGGCTGTCCCGCAGCTTGCAACCTTTGAGGCTGCTATGACTTTCGCCCGTAGCGAAGGCTGAGGCTGCTATGACTTTCGCCCGTAGCGAAGGCTTGATTCCGGCGCCGGAAAGCGCCCACGCCATCCGTGCTTCTATTGACGAGGCGTTAGATGCCAAAGCCAAGGGCGAGAAGCGTGTCATCCTGTTCAACCTGTCCGGGCACGGCATCCTCGACCTATCTGCGTACCAGGCCTACATGGCCGGTATGCTGCAGGATTATGATTATCCAAAGGAAGCAATCGAAGCTGCCATGGCGACCTTGCCGCAGGTGAATGTCCCCGCTTAGGGAGAAGATGATCCGAGGGGCAGGCAGATCTGCCTGTCCCTCTGGCTACTCATCGTGCTTCACACCCAGGCCATACGCCCGCAGTACTGGCACCACAAACAGGAAACCCGAGTGAGGGCGGTTTAGATCGCCAAGTATCTCCTGAGTGATAGCCACCAGTTTATCCAACACCTGCTCATGATCTACTACAGTAAGCAAGGTGCGGTGATGAACTTCTTTGCCCTGAAAAATCTCCCGCAAGCTAGGCATTAGTGGTATATCATCGCGCAGTCCGGTGCGTTTCAGCCTGCCCAACCCCGAGCTCTCTAAGATCGTCACGCCGGTCACCCCAGCCGCTTCCCAGGCTTCAAGAATGGGCGGGCAGTCGTCTGGGTCATCCACAATCAATACCACCATATAGCTCATGACTCTCCTCCTTCTAGTCCCGTATCCTGTTCCTGAGAAGCGGTGATCTCCGGTTCATCGTGAACGGCAGAATCTGTTTCTCCGCCGGGTTCATCAAGCGATTTTCCCTTAGACCGCTCGCCGGCACCGGGGCGAAATGCGGCGCGCAGCATGGGCGGTGTGATCAGGGTTGTCAGAATCACCACACCTACTACAGCCGCAAATACATCCTGATCAATCAGCCTCTGGTTCAAACCCACTGCAGCGACGATCAGACCTACCTCGCCGCGCGAGATCATCCCAATGCCAAGCTGCAGTGCTTCTTTTCGGTTCATGCCACCCAATATTGCGCCTATGCCGGCTCCCAGCAGCTTGCCAATCACGGCCACCAATAGCATGGCCGCCAGCAAAAACATACCGCCCCCTACCAGGCTCTTAAGATCGGCGGTCAAACCAATATCCACGAAGAAAATCGGCACAAAGACGCCAAAAGCAACTATCGATACCCCATATTGGATGCGATCTTTGACAGGGCTGCGGGTTAGAACCAGACCAGCTAAAAAGGCCCCGGTAATAGCGGCCATCCCGCCGAGCACTTCAGCGCTCCAGCCATATAGGAATACCATCACCAGCGTGAAAGCAATCAGTCCCTGGCTGACTGGCAAGTCATCGACCTTATAGCTCCAACGCGGCAGTAGCCAGAATCCCAAAAGCGCTGATACTGCCAGGAAGAACAACATGCGGACTGCAATCATGATGACACTAAGCCAGCCAACATCCGACCCGGAAACGGCCACAGCAGTAAAAATCGATAGGCTCAGAACGACCAGGACGTCATCAAAGACCGCCGCACCCAGCAGGCTTACCCCAACCCGGGTACGCAGGCGGTTAAGCTCCATCAGCGTCTGCGCGGAGATGCTGACACTTGTCGCTGCCAGGATTAACCCAAGAAAAAGGGATGAAGTGAGATTTTCTCCAAAAATCAAACCCAAGCCGGCTCCAAGCGCCAGGGGGAATACCACCCCCAGCGTCCCAGCCAGTGCTGAAATTTTGCCGGACCTGGCCAGATCCTCCAGGTGTAATTCCAAACCTGCCAGGAACATTAAGAGCAGGACACCGATCTCCGCCAGTTCGTGAATTACCTCGGGCAGATGAGTATCGGTGAAATATGGCCGGTTGAGCAGATCGAGCAATGTTGGGCCGAGCAGGATGCCTACCAGCAACTCGCCGAGCACGGAAGGCTGGCCCAGTCGCAAGCTCAGATATCCACCGATTTTAGCGGCAGCAATGATAATTGCCAAGGATAGTGCCAGCTGCAAAAACGGTGTCGTAGCCTCGCTCATTTACCCATCTCCAGCTGAGGATCCGCTGGCTGAACCATCTCATCCTCAGCCCAGGGATCCTGTCCCGCCATCTTGTGCTGGACATAGCGCCATAAGATCTTCGCCGTGGCGATGATCGGCACCGCCAGAATCGCCCCCAGTATGTTACCGATCGCCAGTCCTATGATCAAGCCGACAAACACCACACCAGGGTGAATCCGCAAATGATGACCCAGCATCTGCGGGCGCAGCCACAGGTTATCCACTTGCTGCACCAGGGCGTAAACGATAATCAGCATGACGATCAGGCCTAAGGTAGAGAACGGGATTAAGCCAAGCTGATACAGCCAGATTACAAGCACCGCTCCAATCAGCATCAAGATTGCCAAGACGATAAAGATGATGATCTGTACCCGCAGGAACAGCCGCCAGACCTGATCGATTTCATTCAGCAACCTGGTGACCTCAGGGCGGTATTCCGGCAAGAATTGCTCTTCGAACCAGGGCTTGATTTGAACACCATCGCGTAATAAGTAGAACAAACTCACCAACCCCACCAGGATGGCCAGAATATTGGTCGTCAGGTTGGATAGGATCTGGAATGAGTTGCCCGAGATGGAAGATACCGTGCTTCCCATGGAGGTTGTCAGGCTATCGAACAGCGTGCGGGGAGAAAGGTCAACCCCCAGGATTATGATCGGACGGGTCAGCCAGCGCTGCATTTCCGTCCAGGCGTTGCTGAGATTCATGGTCAGCTCGTCGAACCAGGTATACACCAGGGTTCCCACCAGGGCCGGGATGGCAGCGATCACCAGCAGGAGAAGGGTATAAACCAGGATCGTCGCCCAGCTACGCTTCATCCGCCCGCCCTTCATAAAAAATAACACAAGCGGGTCAAGCAGGTAAGCCAGCAGCCCGGCAATCACCAACGCCTGGAATAAAGGCCAGGCCAGGATAATCAATGCTAACAATATGACGATTAGAACCACGAGCACGAAAATCCGGGTTGTCCGAGACCAGGCTGGGCTGTTGGGGGCGGGGGAGTCTGCCATAACGAGCAGATTGTAAATCATTTTACCCTGCCAGGCAAACGATCTACTAAACAAACAGAGCCCATACGATTATAGTATGAGCTCTGTTGTCAATACGATAAACAGCTACATCCCAAGCTGTGTGCGGGTGCGCAGGTAGTTGATCACCCGGTCGCGGGTCAGCGTGCCCACCAGCCGCCCCTGTTCCATAACCGGTGCCTGGGAGACATTGGCATTCTCCATCGCCTGCATGGCTGAGAGCAAATCCATGCCGGAGTCGATCCGCAGCAGGCGGTTGAAGGGGGTCATGGCCTGGTAGGCGGTGGTAAAGCCCCACTTCGTTTTGGGCAGCGACGTGATATCCTTCAGGCTTAGCATCCCCAGGATGTTTTCTCCATCGGTGATGTAAAAGCAATGCTGTCCGGAGGTCAGGACGCGCTGGTCGATAATCGTGCTGAGCGGCATCAAAGCCGGGATTTCCTGGCAGTTGGGCTCCATCGCCTGGGCTACCGTTACGCCTTGCAGAGTGCGCTGCACCTTTGTCTGGGTAACCGTAGCGGCAGCGGCGTTCTGCAGGAACCAGCCGATGAAGATCCACCACAAACCGTCAATGAACTGCGATTGGAACATCTGCCACAAGCCAAAGCCGATGAAGCCGAAGGCTACGATCTGGCCGGTCATACCCGCCACCCGGGTTGCACGGTAGAAGTCGCCGGTCGACTTCCACACAATCGCCCGCAGCACTCGCCCACCATCCAGCGGAAAGCCAGGGATCAGGTTGAACAGCGCCAGCATCAGGTTGATGCGCATCAGGTATTCGGCTGGAGCGGCGATATAGGCGAAATCCTGGCTGACCAGCCATAAAACGCCAAACAATCCACTCAGCATGAGACTGACCAGTGGACCAGCAATCGCTACACGCAGCTCCACGCCCGGGGAGGACGGCTCACGCTCGATCTGTGCTACACCGCCAAAGATAAACAGGGTAATGCTGCGCACCGGGATCTTATTGCGCAGCGCCAAGAAGGAGTGCCCTAGCTCATGACCCAGCACCGAGCCAAAGAAAAGCAGGCTGGTCAGCACACCAAGGATTACATAAACTACCGTCGATAGAAACGGATATTCACGCGGGAAGTAGTTGGTCGCCAGGGATAGGGTGACCAAGCCGAAGATCAAAAACCAGCTGGTGCTCAACCCAATCGGTATGCCCCAGATGCGGCCTAATTTAATGTTGGCATTCACAATTGTATCTCCATATCTATAATCTATATACCGATAACCCATTCGATTGGTCGCGGCGAGAAGACCGCCATGCTGCTAAACCATCACACCGTCAATCTTCGCGCCGCCCTATCAGCAGGGTAGCATAGTAAAGCAAGGTCATAACAGCTTGAACAGCAGCCGCGACATAGGTTAGCGCAGCGGCATCTAGAACCTTGTTGACACCGGTCATCTCGTCAGTTGTCAGGATCCCCTGCACCACCAGAGCTTCTTTCGCACGCCGGCTGGCATCAAACTCCACCGGCAGCGTCACCACGGCAAACAACGCCGTTAACCCAAACAGGATTAGCCCAACCCAGGCCAGGGTATCGCCAAAAGTGGATGACATGAAAAAGCCGACCAGAAAGATAATTGGGCCCAGCCAGCTGCCAATCTGTACCCCAGGCACCATCGAAGTGCGGAACTTCAAGGCTGCGTAACCCTGCTTATCCTGGATGGCATGCCCGGCTTCATGGGCGGCTACACCGGCTGATGCCAGGCTGGGGCTTTGAAAGACATCTGGGCTTAAGCGCAGCACCTTGTGCCGCGGGTCATAATGATCGCTCAGAAAGCCGTTCACCTGCTCGACCTGCACTTGCTGCAAGCCGTTGAAATCTAAAACACGACGGGCCACATCTGCCCCACTCATACCACGGTAGGCGCGCACCTGAGAGTAGCGGCTAAAGGCGGATTTCACTTTGAATTGAGCCCATAACCCTAAAAGCAGAGCCGGCAGTGCAAACACTAAGTAAAGTGGGTTAAAAAAGAACATATTTTCCCTTTGGTTTTACAGATTCAATCAGTAAGCTTATCATCTATAACTTCACTCATATACTAGCATCCCGTCTTGTGCTCGTCAAGAGGTTGTCCAGGTTTTATATAATTTTATAACAAATCTCTTATAAAACCTAAACAACCGGTCAAGGGGATGGATTTACAGGTTTATTTACAGGATTCCAGAAGGTAAACAACAAAAATCCAATAAACCGCACCCCCGCCGCCACCAGCAGCGCCCCACTGATCCCGATGTGACCAGCCAGCCAGGTGCCTACCAGCGGAGCAAAAACCGCCGACGCATATTGCGTGCTTTGTGCCATAGAAACAAAGGTCGCACTATATTCGACCGGCACAGTCTTCATGAGCTCGTCAAAAAACACCAGGTCGATACCGGCCTGGAAAATCCCGGCCAGGCCAGCAATCACGACGATGACCACCAAATTGTCAGTCAAAGCAATCAGTGCCGGATATAGACTCAAGCCAAAAGTAGTTGTCATCAGAACAAAGCGCGAGCCGCGCCGGCGCGACTGGTTGGTCCAAAGGCTGTAGCCAACCAGTAGAACCAGAGTTTGGGCTGTATTGATGTAGCCGATCCAGGCATCCGTAGCCTGCACCTCACGTACATAATAGAGAGGGAACAATGGTGTTGCCAGCAACGTTCCGAACAGGTAAACCACTCGCTTGGTTGAAAATCTTACGAATTCCTGGTTGCTCCAGATCAGACCAAAATAGCCGCTGACTCGCTCGCGCAGAGAACGACTAAGAGCCTCGGCAGGTGGCTCGCTCTCCGGTAGATTGATGCGGCTGGAAAATATAAAGCTGATCAAGCCGCCAAGCGAGAGGCCTATAAACAATAGTTGGAAGTTGATAGGAAAGTCAAGCCGCTCCAGGAACTGGCCGGCTGCCGTGACGGTCAGGGCAGTCGTTACTCCCAGGATCGACCAGCGGCGGGCCATCAGGTCGTAGCGAAGAGCCGGTCCCGCCACAGCATTCATCACCACCGAGAAAGACACTGCTAGGGCAATTTGCGGTAAAGTTGCAGCCGCCCAGATGATCAGGATCACGGTGACGAGCTGCTCTTCGGGCACGACAAAGGCAGCCAGGCCAGTGGCTGCAAATGCGGATAGATACAACAGCCGGGAGGTGCTGAACCAGGGCACAATTTTCCGCTGGCGTTGTAAAAATCGGCCGACAAAGATCGCCAGCAGCAGCCCGGCGACACCCGGCATGGCGGTTAGCAAACCGATCTGTAGATTCGTCGCCCCCAGGCGCGTGAGGAAGACCGGTAAGAACGGGCTGGCCGCGTTAGCCAACCCAACCCCAATCGCATCAATTTGTACATTTAGAAAGTTATTCTTTTGAACCGGCGTGGCATCGTAAGGTGCTACGGTCCAACGGAAAAGTCGCACAGTGAGTCACCTGCTTTAGTGATTTCAAGGGTCATGTACCCATTGGTGCAGGACAAATAACAACAGGTTAATTTTTTAACCGCCCGTACAGATACCAATACGTCCCCACCGGAAATACCGGCGATAGAATTGGGTCCCAGATGAAATTACCTTGGATAAGAGAGACTTTCAACAAGCGATCCAGGCTGGTCAGCAGCGTTGTATAGCTGCCTTGGAGCACATCCGCCTCTGGTTGTAGCAGTTGTAGCTGGACGCGGCGGCTAACTTCATAGGCATAGCGATCCGCATTCGTAGACGGTTTACGGCGATAATCTTCCAAAAAATCGCGCCACAGGTTCAGGCGTAGCGGAAACTCGGTGGAGGCTTTGCGCCCCCAGGCAACTGGCCAGCGCTGGCGAGCCGCGTCCAACTCGATCGAGGCGTTACGCAAACTAGATTGCTGGGAGGGCTGACGCGCCGAGGCATGCAAACGCTGGACAGCCAGCAGCAATCCGCCAAGGGTAAGCTGTGGGTAGGCCATTTCGCCGCGCGGTGCATTTATACCGATCGGCCAGTACACTTCTGGAGAGAGCAAATACTGCTCGATCACCGCCAGACCGGCTTCCAGATATTGTAAGTCGTATGCTGCAGAGGGCATATCTTTCTCCAGGCTCGATTATACTGCTTAGGATCTGGATGATGCTAATTCTCTTGTAGATACTGATCAAAAAAACCAATCACGTACTGCTCGTACAACTGCGGCATCTGCTCCAGAAAATCAACATGACCGATTTGTTCTTCATACCAGAGCTGCTTCGGTTCACCGGCCATCTGCAGCAGCCGCTCGCCGGTATCGGAGGGCACCAGGTTATCCTGCCCACCCTGAAGGAGTAAGACCGGTCGCGGGCTGATTTCGTTAATACGATTAATAGGGGCAACAACTTCGGCGCTGAATCCAGCTTCACGCTCCGCAAAAAATTGGATGAGCGGGGCCCAGGGGAAAGCAGGCAGCCCGGCGATCTCCTGCACCCCCATCGCCACCTCTTCTTGCAATGAGGCGTAAGGACTGTCGCCCACGTAAGCCCGAATCTCTGGGTACTGCGCAGCAGCCAGCATCAGCGTGACAGCGCCCTGGCTAGTACCAAGGGCGCCGATTCCCGTAGGGTCAATCTCCGGTCGGCTGAGCAAGAAATCCAGACCGGCGCGGACATCCTGGACTTCCTTCAAACCAAAAGTGACCAGCTCTCCACCGCTATCTCCATGGGCGCGGGCGTCCATCATTAATACTCCATAACCATGGTCGGCCAGCAAGCTGGCAAAATCCAGCATAGCGCCGCGGTTGCTACGGTAGCCGTGCTGGGCGATGATCACCGCGCCATTTTGGGTAGGAACGTACCAGGCAGCCAGCTGCACGCCATCCTGGGTGGTCAAGGTAATATCCTGGTAGTCGAGACCATAATCAGCCGGAGTTTCCTCAGCACGAGATCGATCGTCTCCAGGATAGACAAACCACATCGCCTGCTCATGTGCTTTATCCAGCACAAATACAGCACCCACGATCAGGATCACTGCCAGGATTACCGCAATAATCCGCGCCCATTTTTTCATGAAACCTCCGGTTGCAATAAAAAAAGACCCGTTTCTTGCGAGCGGGTCTTTTGCCTGGTTTACAGCATCAGCCGCAACGGCTCTTCCAGGTATGGCGCCATTGCCTGCATGAAGCGGGCCGCTTCAGCCCCATCACTGACGCGGTGATCCACCGAGATGGTAGCTTTCATGCGCATGCCGGGCACGATTTGACCGTTTTTTACGACCGGCACTTCGCGCACCGAGCCGACCGCCAGTATCGCTGCTTCTGGTGGGTTGATAATGGCGATAAAGTTCTCTACATCGAACATACCCAGGTTGCTGACCGAAAATGTGGAGCCTTCGATATCTTCCGGACGTACCTTGCCCTCACGGGCACGGCCCGCCATGGTCTTGACCTCGGTAGAGATCTGGCGCAGAGGCTTGCGGTCGGTGTCGCGGCACACCACGGTCAGTAAACCGCCATCTACCGCCACTGCCACGCCCACGTTAACCTGCCCATGACGCAGGATTTCACTTCCCTGAAGAGAGGCGTTTAGATTGGGGAACTGCCGCAATGTAAGCGCAACAGCTTTCAGGATGAAATCGTTGACCGAGAGCTTTTCATTGTCTGGCAGCATGGCATTAATCTGCTTGCGTAGTTCCATTACTGGGGCCATATCGTACTCATGGCTGACGTAAAAGTGCGGAACCTGGTTTTTGGCCTCGACCATACGCCGCCCGATTGCCGCCCGTAGGCGGTTGAGCGGGATTGTTTCGTCGGCGGGAGTTGGTCCGAGGGGAGTCAGCGTAACAGCCGGAAGCGTCGCAGCCGCAGCCTTGGATGCCGCCAGTGCAGGTGCGGCAGTCACAGCCGGTGCAACTGCCTGCGCCAGTGCCTGGTAGCCTTCCACATCTTTCCGAACGATCCGTCCACCAGGGCCACTTCCTTTTACAATCCGCAAATCGATGCCTTTTTCCGCAGCCATGCGCCGCGCCAGTGGTGAAGCCTTGATGCTGCCAGATAAACCTGCCATTTCTGGTTCGACCACCGTAGAGGCAACTGCTGGTGCAGCAGCCTGTGCCACAGGCGCCGGTCTAGCAGGCATTTCCTCAGGTGTCGCCATCCCAGCTTCGCCAGGACGCTCGACATTTTCTCCCGGCGCTGCGACCACAGCAATCGGGGTATTCACCGGGACCACTGTTCCTTCCGGCACAAGTTGAAGCGCCAGGACGCCTTCAAAAGCGGATTCAACCTCGACCGTGGCTTTATCCGTCTCGATCTCTGCCAGCACGGCGCCTTTCGCCACCGGCTGGCCTTCGGCGATCACCCAACGCACCAGGGTTCCTTCCGCCATGTCGAAGCCCAGCTTGGGCATGGTAACGGTATCAGCCATTACAGCACCTCCTTCACCGCCTTGATCACATCCGCGACTTGTGGCAGTGCACTCTGCTCCAGTGAGCGATTGTAAGGCAGCGGGACCTCTTTCTGCGCTACGCGCTGGATGGGTGCATCAACGTAATCAAAAGCCTCTTCATAAATGCGAGAAGCTACTTCTGAGCCAACACCGTATGAGCGCCAACCTTCTTCAACGATCACTGCCCGATTCGTCTTTTTAAATGACTCCAGTACCGGCTCCATGTCCAGTGGACGCAACGAGCGCAGATCGACAATCTCGACTTCAATGCCCTCTTTTGCGAGCTCGTCGGCAGCCTTGGTAGAAATTTCCAGCATTTTGCTATAGGTTACAATGGTGACATCCCGTCCAGGACGCTGGATAGTGGACTTGCCGATCGGCACCATATAATCGCCATCCGGCACCTCGCCGCGCACCTGGTAGAGCGTGGCATGCTCGATAAACAGGATCGGGTCTTGTGAACGAATAGCTGCCTTGAGCAAGCCCTTAGCATCCTGTGGTGTTCCGGGAGC
>JAGDMX010000056.1 GCA_017860725.1 Chloroflexota bacterium
CGTTCGGTATAGATCGTCAACCCACTGGTGTGGGGACGGTAATAAGTGAGGACTGTCAGAATGCGCATGGAGGCTATCTATATCACGCGAAGTATTGGCGGTTGGCAGCGACCCATTCCAGCAGCTTTGCGATCCCGTCTTCTACTGATACTTTTGGCTGCCAGTTTAGTTCCTTAGCGGCTTTACGAATGTCAGATACAAAAATACGCTGGTCGCCAGGGCGCCAGTCCCCGGTCTCTACATGGATCGGTCGCCCGAGTAATCTTTCCAGCAATGGGCGAAACTCGCTCCAGACCGAGAGTGTATTCGATGGACCACCACCCAGGTTGTAGACTTGCCCGGAAGCCGTGTCGATGCGCTGGATGGCTGCATCATATCCATCCAGCAGGTCCTCGACATAAAGCAAATCCCGGACCTGTTTACCATCTCCATAAATGGTTATCGGTCGGTTCATCACGGCGGCAATGATGAACCAGGCGACCCAACCCTGGTCCTCCACACCGAACTGGCGGGGACCGTAAATACAGCTCTGGCGGAAAACGACCGTTCTTAAGCCGTAAATTCGCTGGTAATCGCGCACATATTGGTCGCCAGCACCTTTGGAACAACCATATGGAGAATGAAAATCAAGCGGCTGGCTCTCGGAAACTCCGTTGGGGAGATCCCGGTATTGGTAGCGGGTAGCAGTTTCCTGGACGGTCACTTCTTCCATCCCCCCGTATACCTTGTTTGTAGAAGCGTATACCACGATCGGATCGGTATCCGCATAACGGGCAGCCTCTAAGACATTGAAGGTGCCCTGGGCATTAATCTCGAAATCTTCGCGCGGATGGAGCACCGAGGTCGTCACTGCAACTTGAGAGGCCAGGTGAATGATGATTCCTGCGCCGCGGGCGGCGGCGGTCAGCAAGACTGCATCCCGGATATCTCCGACCACCAGCCGGAAGGAACCGCGCCCGAAGCGTTCTTCGAGCCAGGCGAGGTTAGAATTTGCCCCGCGTCGAGATAAATTGTCATAAATCGTTACCTGCTCCCCGCGCTGTAGCAAGCGTGCGACATAGTTCGATCCGATAAAACCGGCTCCACCGGTCACCATGTAATGGAGAGACATACTTAATTAAACTCCCACGAAATAAGATATCTTCAAGACTCTATTAGAGGTATGGAACGCGCCTTTTGAAAAACACTGGTCAGAGACAAGCCATCACGGAACAGGCCAATCGTCCCCAGGATGGTTGTAGTCAGGTATTGAATCAGGTGAGCAGTCAGGGCAAAGGCCAGTGCCTCCGCCGGATCGACCTTTAGTAATGAAAGCGCCCCGACCACTGCCAATTCGTAAACACCAACCGCACCTGGAGACGACGGCGCGGCGACACCCAAGGCAGCAGCCCCCAGGGCAAACACAGCCCAGAGCAGTTTCCCTTCCGGGAAAAAGGCACGCAAGATGACATAATACTGCACGATCGCCACAACCCAGTTGAGCAGCCCCCAGGAGATCGCCCGTAAAAACCGCCTGAGATCTGTCAGCACTTCCAAGCCGGAGAAGAAAGCCGTTAGGTGGTGCGAGCCAACTTTGTTCAGGATCGTCCAGCGTTGGCTGAGCTTCTCAAACAGCGTGATTAATTTATTACGGTTGCGCGCCATTAAATATAAAAGCCCCAGGCCGAGCAATACAATTCCACCCGAGATCAGCGCAGCTTCTCCAGCCCAGCTTGCGCCGACCACGAACGGCACTGTGATCAGGATTAATCCGGCGCTGATGGCAACGTCGAGGGCACGCTCAATTAGGATCGTCGAAAAAACAAACAAAAAGCTCAGGTTGGCTTTATAGCTGAGGATCAGAGCCCGGCCGATTTCACCCAGGCGAAACGGCAGGACATTATTGAGCAGGTAGCCTTCATTAATTGCAAAAAATACCTGGGTGAGGGTGGCTTTCTCCTGGAGTAAAGTTCTCCAGTAGATGCTGCGAACGACCAACCAGATCAACATCAACCCGGCACCGGCCAGCACCAGGCGGTAATCCGCAAGCTTCAAAGCTGCCAGCAGTCTGCGCGGTTCGGCCAGGTAAAGCAAAACTGCCAGCGCTACCAGGCTGATTAACAGTCCCGGCAGGATACGCTTCCAGTTGTTCGGTTTTGGGGCAGGAGCAGCAGCGATCTCAGTCCTCCTCCAGCCGCAAGACTGCCAGGAATGCTTCCTGTGGAATTTCAACGTTGCCAACCATTTTCATGCGTTTCTTACCCCGCTTCTGCTTTTCCAGTAATTTTCTCTTACGGGTGATATCTCCACCGTAACATTTGGCAAGCACGTCTTTGCGCATGGCTTTTACATTAGCCCGCGAGATTACTCTTCCCGCGGCATATGCCTGGATCGGCACAACAAACAACTGGCGAGGGATGATATCCTTGAGCTTGGAGATCACCGCCTGGCCTCGATGGTAGGCTTCGTCTTTGTGCACAATGGTGGCCAGCGCATCCACCGGCTCTTCGTTGACCAGGATCTCAAGCTTAACCAGCTCATCCGGCCGGTAATCAGCGAACTGGTAATCCAGCGATGCGTACCCCCGAGTGCGCGATTTAAGCAGATCGAAGAAATCGATAATCAGCTCAGAGAGCGGGATTTCAAAGTTAAGCTGGACCCGATTAGGGGCAGGGTATTCCTGGCTGGAAAACACACCGCGGCGCTTAATCGCCAAATCCATGACCGTCCCGTAAAATTCGGTGGGTGTGAAGATTTCGATCTTCATCCAGGGTTCGCGGATTTCAGCAATTCGATCTTCGGGGGGCAGATCGGCCGGGGAGTCGATGCGGATTAGCGAGCCATCCTGCATGACGACTTCGTACTCGACGGAAGGAGATGTGACGATGATATCCAGGTCGTATTCACGCTCCAGGCGTTCCTGGATGATTTCCATATGGAACATCCCCAGGAAGCCGCAGCGAAAGCCAAAGTTAAGCGCCTGCGATGTCTCTGGCTCATAGATCAGCGACGCGTCGTTTAGCTGTAGTTTCTCCAGGGCATCTTTGAGGTTGGCGTAGTCCTCGCCCTCGACGGGGTAAATCCCGGCAAATACCATCGGCTTGACTTTGCGATAGCCCGGCAGTGGCTCCGGGGCGGCATTGGAGGCCAGGGTAATGGTATCGCCAACCCTGCACTCTCGCACGGTCTTCAAGCCGGTGGCGACATAACCCACCTCCCCGGCAGTTAGCTCCTGAGTTGGACGCAGAAGAGGGGAGAAGATCCCCACCTCGACCGGTTTTGTGGAGGTACCGCTGGCCATCATCAGCAGGTTATCGGTTGGGAGAATTCTCCCATCCACGATGCGCACATAAGCGACGACGCCCTTATACGAGTCGTAGTGCGAGTCAAAGATCAAGGCGCGCAGTGGGGCGGTTTCATTGCCTACCGGTGGGGGAATTTGCTGGACAATCGCTTCTAAAACATCTGAGACATTCAGGCCAAGTTTGGCGGAGATACGCAGAATCTGATCCGCTGGAACGCCAAGCAGGCTGCTGATTTCCTGGGCTACTTCGTCTGGGTGCGCCATCGGCAGGTCAATCTTATTGATGACTGGGATAATTTCCAGATTCGCTTCCAGTGCCATATAGAGATTTGCCAGGGTTTGAGCCTCAATTCCCTGGGAAGCATCCACAACCAGCAACGCCCCTTCGCAGGCGTTTAAAGCCCGGCTGACCTCGTAGCCAAAGTCGACGTGACCTGGGGTATCGATCAAATTTAGCTCATACTGATTCCCATCCTGAGCGGTGTAGTACATGCGCACCGCAGAAGCCTTGATGGTTACACCCTTCTCGCGTTCCAGCTCCATGCTGTCGAGGATCTGCTCGGTCGTATCCCGGTCGGAGATGGTGCCGGTGATATGCAGCAGGCGATCAGCCAGGGTGGATTTGCCGTGGTCGATGTGAGCGATGATACAAAAATTACGAATGTGATGAATGGTCATAAGCAAGCGGAAAGTATACTCGATTTTACTCCCAGACCGGTCGATTATACTACCCCCTTTTGGGTCGATTAGCACAGATACCAGTTATAATGCTCAGGTCATATTCGCCCGGTGACCTATTGTAAGGTTATTATTCTTCTAGAGCATTTCTGAGAAATCGGTTCTCAAGTATGCAGCGTCTCCAATATTACTTCAATTCCATCCTGACAGTTTTCCGGCAGGTATATAACTGGCCCTCGATCATCTTGATTTTTTTCAAGCAGAGACCTATTCTAAAACTCCGTACTGGTTTGAAGTTCCGGGTTAGGAGCTTAATGGACGTGTGGGTGGTTAAGGAAACTTGCTTGGATCGGGATTATGAGTTAAACAGCATCGCGATTAAGGACGGCTGGCAAGTGGTTGATATTGGCGCCGGGATTGGTGATTTTTCGATTCTCACAGGACACGATAACCCGAGAGGCCGTGTTTATGCGTTTGAGCCATTTCCTGAATCCTACGCTTTGCTGCAGGAGAACCTGAGCCTGAATGCTGTTGGTAATGTAGCTACATACGATAAAGCGGTCGGTGCCAGCACAGGTGTGATGCTACTTAAAACCACCGGCGAATCGGTACAGCATACAACCACCCAGAGCATCGTGTCAGGCCAGGCAGCTTCGGTAATTGAAGTCCAGGCGCTTTCGCTGGACGATATTTTCCGAATAAACGGGATTTTACAGTGTGATTACTTGAAAATGGACTGCGAAGGCGGAGAATATGAGATACTATTTCATGCCTCACCAAATACGCTGAATATCATCAGGCATATCTGCCTCGAGTATCACGATGGATTTACCGATTATGACCACTCGGATTTAGTGGGGCATTTACAGAAATTCGGATTCAAAGTGACAACTCGGCGGAATCCGGTCCATGAGTATTTGGGATTC
Source organism: Chloroflexota bacterium (assembly GCA_017860725.1). Classification (GTDB taxonomy): domain Bacteria; phylum Chloroflexota; class Anaerolineae; order Anaerolineales; family UBA4823; genus CTSoil-045. Next base: position 4,888 of record JAGDMX010000056.1, read on the forward strand.
CTTTATGCTTACCGCGAAACTGGTGAGTGATTTATTGGAATGCACCCTCAATCAATTGATCGAGGGGTAATCCCCCGTGATCCGGATAAGCCAGCCAGGCCAGGAATTCAGTGTTGCCCTTAGGTCCGAGCAGCGGCGACCGGATCAAGCCATGCATCGAATAGCCCTGGTTTTGTGCATCGCCAAGTACATCAAGCAGGACCTGGCGGTGAACCGCCGGATCGCGGATGACCCCAGCGCCGCGCGCCACAGCCGACCGACCGGCTTCGAACTGCGGCTTGATCAACGCAATCACATCGCCGCCGGTCTGAGCGGGGAACCAGTCCTTGACCACCGGAAACAGTATTTTCAACGAGATAAACGACACATCGATCGTGATCAGTTGGACCAGCTCGGGCAGGCGTTCAACATGACGGGCATTGGTGCGCTCCATGGGGACTACTCGAGGGTCCTGCCGCAGCCGCCAATCCAGAATGCCATAACCGACATCGATGGCATACACCCGGACGGCGCTGTTTTTCAACAGGCAGTCTGTGAACCCACCCGTGGAGGCGCCGACATCTGCACAAACTCTGCCTGCGATATCTACTTCGAAGGATGCCAGGGCTGCAGCCAGTTTTTCTCCTCCCCGCGAAACAAACGGCGGGCCCTGGTCAATTTCAATGACCGCATCTTGTGGAATGCTGATCGAAGGCTTTAGTGCCACCTGCCCATCAACGCGCACCTGTCCAGCCAGAACCAGGCGTTGAGCTAAGGAGCGGCTGGCCGCCAGGCCGTTTTCCACCATGAGTAAATCCAGGCGTATCTTTGCCATAAATCAATTTTAATCCCTAACTGCTCTATTCGAGATTATGCTATCATTGCGGTATGCGATTGTCCTGGGTGGCGCCCCTGATCAAAGCCATGCGTCCACGGCAGTGGATGAAAAACCTGCTGCTTTACGCGCCGATGGTTTTCGATCGCCAGTTCAATCTGGCACACCTGGAAGAAATCATACGAACTACTGCCGGCTTCTTGATATTTTGCCTGGTTTCCGGCGCGGTATATATCATCAACGACATCGCTGATTTAGAAGCCGATCGTAAACACCCAGAAAAACGTAATCGACCCATTGCCTCGGGACAGTTACCGTTGAACAGCGCCCGGCTGGCTGCCCTGGTGATCTTGGTGCTGGTCCTGCCCGTGGCTTACTGGTTATCACCCGCCTTTTTTGTGGTGACCGTGGCATACATCTTGCTCCACCTTGCTTATTCCAAGTGGCTTAAGCACATCCCACTATTGGATGTGATGACGATTGCAATGGGCTTTGTGCTGCGTATCGCTGCGGGTGTGACTCTGATCCAGGTGGCACGATTCTCTCCCTGGTTGTACATTGTCATTACTTTAGGCGCTTTGTATATCGGATTTGGCAAGCGGCGGGCTGAGATGGCATTGCTGGCGGAAGAAGCCAATAGCCACCGGCCCGTTCTAGAAGGGTACACCATCCCTTTGCTGGATCAATATATTACAATTGTATCCGGGACAACCATCATCGCCTACAGCCTGTACACCTTCTCTGCGCCAAACCTGCCGGACAATCACCTCATGATGCTGACCATCCCCTTTGTAATTTACGGTATCTTTCGATACCTTTATTTGATTCAAGTCAAGCATAGCGGGGGAGCCCCGGAGGATGTCATCCTTTCGGACCGGCCTTTGCAAATCACCGTACTGCTGTGGGGAATTTCCATACTGGCGATCTTTTATTTCTTTTGATCATTCAATTATGTTATTGATGCGCTTTACAGCCTGATCCATGCCGGCAATCTCAGCTACCGCACCTGGAAAAATCATCTTATTTGGCGAGCACGCCGTGGTATATGGGCGCCCGGCCATCGCCGTCCCGGTGCATCAGGTTCAGGCCAGGGTCATGATTCAAGCGGAACCACGCAACCCGTCCGGCTGCATACGGATCCTGGCACAGGCGGTCAATCTGGATGTCTGGCTGGCCGATCTGCCTAGAGAAGACCCACTGGTCAGTGCCGTGCGTGGAACCCTGACCGCTCTCGGCATAGAAATTGCCCCAGCCTGTACCATCCGCATCAGCTCGAGCATCCCGGTGGCAGCCGGTTTGGGTTCCGGCGCAGCCGTATCGGTGGCAACCATTCGGGCACTTTCCACATTTCTGGGCCAGGCATTTACCGATGAGCAAGTCTGTTCCCTGGCTTATGAAGTAGAAAAAATACATCATGGCACACCATCTGGGATTGATAATACTGTGATTACCTATGCCAGGCCGGTCTATTTTGTGCGTGGCCAGCCAATCGAGGTTTTCCAAGTTGCCCGCCCATTTACCATCGTCATCGGCGATACTGGGATACCCAGTCCCACCGCGCAATCGGTGGGAGATTTACGCCGGCGCTGGCAGGTTGATCCGACGACTTACGATACCCTTTTTGACGCCGCGGGTTTGATCGCCCAGGCAGCACGGCTGGCAATTGAGCGTGGCACGCCAGAAGAACTGGGTCCGTTGATGGATCAAAACCATGCTTTGTTACAGGAGATGGGTGTCTCATCGCTGGAACTGGAACGCCTAGTAGCCGCAGCTCGATTGGCCGGCGCTGTTGGAGCCAAACTATCCGGTGGCGGGCAGGGTGGGAATATGATCGCCCTGGCGACGCCAGAGAGTGCTGACCGGATTACCGAGGGATTAATGGCAGCCGGTGCTGTACGCACCATCGTGACGGAAGTACGAAACTAATGAGCGAACCCACTGCCTCCCTGGTATTCTTGAAGCTGGGTGGATCGCTCATCACGGATAAGACCCGCCCACACACACCTCGTATCGAAGTGTTGTCACGCCTGGCCGGGGAAATCGCCCAGTCGCGCCGGGAAAACCCAGATTTGCACATGATCCTGGGACATGGCTCGGGTTCGTTTGGTCACGTACCAGCGAAGCAGCACGGAACCCGCTCTGGAGTGCACACTCCAGAACAGTGGGGAGGCTTCGTTGATGTCTGGCAAGAAGCCTGGCAGCTCAACCGGCTAGTGATGCACGCACTAACCTCGGCCGGGTTGCCGGCGCTGGCATTTGCCCCGGTTGCCAGTGTTCTGGCTGAAGCTGGGAGGGTCCTAGCCTGGAACCTGGAATCCATGCGTATAGCCTTGGGTGCTGGACTGCTGCCGGTAGTCTATGGGGATGTTATCTTCGACCGGCAGCTAGGCGGTACGATTCTCTCCACCGAAGATCTGTTTGAGTATCTTGCTGTTCACCTACTGCCCAAACGCATCCTTTTGGCTGGGATAGACGACGGTGTATGGGCAGACTTCCCAGCATGCACTCGCCTTGTTGGGCGCATTACACCCCATAGCTGGCCTGAAATTCAACCGACCTTGGGCGGTTCAGCGGCAACCGATGTGACTGGGGGGATGCTTAGCAAAGTAAAGGCCAGCCTAGCCCTCGTCCAGCAGATCGAGGGGTTAGAAATACGAATTTTCTCGGGCAATGAGACAGGAACTGTCTACCGGGCGCTAATCGGCGATGAAGTGGGAACCTTAATTTCCGCCGAGAAATAGCTCCGGATTGACTGTTAAGTCAGCATTTCTAACAATTCTCCTACAATCCAAAAATATATTTCTTACATAGATCTTTTACCATCAAGATTGATAACGGTACCTATACCGGTAAAACTTTCAATCTAAATTATATGGAGGTGTGAGATGACAAACCTGGTTCAATGGGATCCTTTTCGTGAGATGATGACTTTACGCAGTGCAATTGACCGGCTCTTTGACAATACTTACTTCACTCCAACCGCGGCCTGGCAGCCGGGCAACCTGCAACTGCCGCTCGATGTCGCAGAAGATGAGGATGGGTTCATTGTCAAGGCTTCTCTACCGGCTGTCAATCCGGATGACATTGAGATCACCTTTAACAACAATGTTCTGACGATCAAGGGCGAGGTGAAAGAAGAGAAGGATATCAACGAGGAACGCTATCACTTGCGCGAACGCCGCTGGGGCAGCTTTTCCCGCAGCATCTCTCTGCCAACTTCAGTCAAATCTGACAAGATTGTCGCCCGCTACGAAGCCGGTGTGTTGACCCTGGAACTGCCGAAAGCCGAAGAGGCCAAGCCCAAGCGCATCGCCGTTCAGTCCGGTGGTAAGATGCTGGAAGGCAAGCTGTCCGACATCAAAACCAAGAATTAAGTTCTTGATGGGTAAACAAATGAAAACCTCCCGATGGCAATAATCGGGAGGTTTGTACTTTCTGTGAAGGCTGATTAAACCGGCTCGAGCATCAAGCCATAGACATTTTCTCCATACTGCACCCGCACAGGCTCCCAGGATGGCTTCATCAACATCCCAACCTTCAAGGGATCTGTCTCCTCGACCTTGATCTGTCCCATCGCTTTGACACCGTTCTCGAATTCGACCACGCCAATCGTCAAATAGCGGGCATCGAAACCCCAAGGCAGGTTATAGATGCGCGTAAAGGTCACCAACTTGGCACCACCCTGCGGCTTGACCGGTTCAAATTCTCGGCTGCGACAGGTCAGACAGCGGTCATGGAAGGGATAGTGCAGCCTACTGCACTTTTTACACCGGTAGGCGATGATTCCAATTTCACGTTTCATGAGTCTACCCTCCGCAGCACAAATGCCGTTACATTGTTGCCAAATCCGCCAAAGTTTACCGTCAGGCCATTCTTGGCGTTTTTGACCTGGCGTTCTTTGGGCAGCTCGTGACGGAGCTGCCAGACGATATCACAGATCTGTGCCACACCAGTTGCGCCTACCGGATGACCACGGGCTTTTAACCCACCGGAAACATTGATCGGGATTTGTCCGCCCAGGCGGGTTTTGCCCTCCAGGGCAGCTTTGCCACCCTCACCCTTCTTGAAGAAGCCGACATGTTCGCTTTCAGCGATTTCCAGGATTGTGAAGGCATCATGCAGCTCGGCTACATGGATGTCGGATGGTTTGAGCTTAGCACGCTCGAAGGCCTGCTGAGCGGCCAGCCTGACAGCTTTCAGATCCGTTGGATCCTCGCGCTCCTGCAGCGTCTGGGTATCGGTCGCCTGGCCGAAACCAGCGATGACCACGGGTGGTTTGGCGGGGTTTTTAATTTTGTCGAGGGCA
>JAGDMX010000358.1 GCA_017860725.1 Chloroflexota bacterium
GCGGATTATGATTGACTCCAAGGGTGAGATCATCGACCACGAGCTGCATTCACCCTTTGCCTATCTTCGCAGCATCGTGGATGAATTTTCAACTGAAAACACAGAAGAATGCGGTTCGGAACAGCCCCTCGGTGGGGCGCAGGAATAAAACAGACGGTGGTTCTCCCACCGCCTTTTGTTGACAAACCCCGTCCTAAGCCCCCTCCCCTTTCGGTCTTTCTGCACCTACACCGGCAAACTCCTGCGGAGCGTCTACCCGAGTATATTCGGGGGTGAGATCCACCCGGTAGATCGCCATTTCACACTGAGGCAGAGCATCGGCGACATCGTCAATGTAATCCTGGTCAATTACGGCTACTACAGCAGATCGATTCTTGCGCATGCTATCCACAACCATCTGCATGCGCGCATCCAAGACCTGGTGGTCAAAAGTAAACGGTTGTGAGATGGGCAGTGTTTCTGTGGCGTCGTTGATTGTTAGCTGGTTCCGTCCATCTTTTTGGGCTATCGAGACACTGATCACCCGCGCATCATCTTCCTGGTCGATACCCTTTAAGACATCAAGTACCTGATAGACTTCGGAAGGCTGATCCAGGTTGATAACGGCAATCCGGTACTTTCTCAAGGCAGGCGTAACATCGATGACCGCATCACGATGTACGGTGGGGCGTCCCCAGCGTCGCTGAACGGCCTTAACCAACCGCCAGAGGAAGCGCTCATCCATTCTCGCTTCCCAGGAATAAACCACGCAGGTACCGGCAATTTTGTCGTGCCAGCCCTGCCGGCGATCATCCAGCAAGATCCAGGCGAAACCTGCGCCGAAGGTTGCCAGACAGAGCAAATAGCCCAGGTAACGTAGAATGGCAGGTAATAAACCCATGCGCTTGCCGCTGGACCGCACCACCCGCAATCCCATCACGGCTTTTCCCAGGGTCTGTCCGGACAGGCTCCAAAACAAGATGAAATAAAGCGGGACCAAGCTGATATTGATCACTAGCAATGAAATCGTTCCTATTGAGCAAGCGATCAATTGGCGGCGTGGAGCATCGGTCAAGGCTGTGCATTCATTGATGTTGTAGCCCATCAATCTCATCAATGATGAAATTATTAACGTGACCGCATAAAACATCACTATCAAGATCACAATATCAATAATAAACGCCAATAGGCGGGAAAAGAAGCCGGCATACTGCCCTAGTAAACCTTTTTGTACCTGCATCTCAGTCCCTCCTGGTGCTCTTCAGGTCTGAAGGCAGCACAGCACGTTGCGCGCGCCGCTGCACCTCGGGAGGAGGTTCCGGAAGCTCTTCACGCTGAGCGCGGCGCAAAATCGAGCGAACGATCGTTTCAAACACATTATCCGCGCTGACCGTCCGTTCACGAATCTCCTCGACAAGCTCATTTGCCAATCCCGTGCTTTGTCCGGTGAGCAGGTTTTGCACCATTTCAGGGTTCTTATTCAAGTAATTGACATATTCGTCGCCCTGGGCGCGAATCAAGGCTTCGATCTGTTCCGGATGTGCATTCAGGTATTCCAGGTAGTTAGCGGCAACCGCTTGTACCAGGCTATCTACGGTCTGATTATCCGAGAGATTATCCATCACCTGGTTAACGGTGCTGGCTGCCGTGTAACGTGCCAGGCCACGACTACGCCGCGCTTCCACTCGCCCGGTCTGAATCCAGCGCTCCAGGTCTGATTCGTGATCGCTGACCCATGAGCCGAGCCATCTGCGGGCCGGAGGAAAGACATTCAACCAGAAATTTGCAACCTGCCCAGAGGCATGCGCCGCGCGACCTAATCCACGTCGAGTGATCTCGTATGAGGCAAACAGCAACCCAATAGTGACATACACGGCTTGCTGACGGGCACTCTCACCTGGAGCTGATTGCTGGTCTGCCGTCCCCACCGCATGGATGGACTCCCCCTGCTCAAGCCAGCGGTGGAGCAGTTCCGCAACTTCCAACGTTCCCCCCAACAAAAGCCGTAGAATCGACCGGGCCGGGTCAATAGGCGTGACTTGGTCGGTAAGGGTAATCTCGGGTTTTTGATTCTCTACCGGTCGAGCGGCAGCCGCTTCGCTTGGTGAATCGGACATTTTGCTCTCCACTTTCAGGTTGGTCGAGGCTTGCAGAATATATAAATTATACCGCACACGATAGATGCGCAGATTATAACAATTCTCTGCTCTGGCGCTTGGTAAACATCGCCACCCCGCAGATAATCGGAAAACCCAAAAAAGCGTAGTACAATCGCCTGGATCTTGATCCCTACCCAGGAGATTCTCATGACCTTCGATCCCAACGCCATCCGCAGCCAGTTCCCAGCTTTACGACATCAGGCTGAACACCCCACCATTTTTCTTGATAATCCAGGCGGCACCCAGGTGGCTCAACCTGTGCTGGAGCGCATGACAGCTTACCTGGTGGATCACAATGCTAACCATGGCGGTGCATTCGCAACCAGTCAGCAATCAGATCAAGTACTGGAGGATGCCCATGCTGCCATGGCAGATTTCTATAACGCCAGGCGACCAGAGGAAATCGTCTTTGGCAACAATATGACCACACTGACCCTGTACATCAGCCGCTCCATCTCTCGTCAGTGGAGCCCGGGCGACGAGATCGTCGTCACGCGACTGGATCATGATGCCAACATCACGCCGTGGGTGCTGGCGGCGCAGGATCGCGGCTGCCGGGTGAGCTGGGTAGATTTCGATCCGGCTAACGGGACACTCAATCTGGAAGAAATGGAGAAAGCTCTGGAGCGTAAACCCAAGCTGCTTGCAGTCGGTTATGCCTCCAATGCCCTGGGGACGATTAACCCTCTGCAGAAAATCATCCCGATGGCTCATGCCGCCGGGGCGTTGGTTTATGTGGACGCGGTTCAATATGCCGCCCACGGTCCGATTGACGTGCAGCAGCTTGACTGCGACTTTTTAGTGACGTCTTCCTACAAGTTCTTCGGCCCGCACGCCGGGATTCTTTATGGGCGCTACGACCTGCTGAACGAGCTGTTCGCTTACAAAGTTCGACCGGCACCTAATGAGCTGCCCGGAAAATTTGAGACCGGCACGCAAAACCATGAGGGCCTGGCCGGTGTATTGGGAGCGTTGGAGTATCTGGAATGGCTTGGTAAAACTTATGGTAGCGAATTCTTGAGAGATTACCAGAGCCGCTATCAAGGTCGTGCCCTGCGGCTGAAGCAAGCCATGAGCGCCATCCGCCACAACGAGTTTGCTCTAAGCACTGCCGTGCTGGATGTGCTGGAAGAGACCCCGGGGGTGACGATCTATGGCTTAACGGACAGGCAGCGGTTGCAAGAGCGTGTGCCTACGGTGAGCTTCACCCTCAAAGGCTGGCACCCCCGCCGGGTGGCGGAGGAGCTGGCCAAAGAAAACATCAATGTGTGGGATGGCAACTATTACGCCCTGGCGATCACCGAGCGGCTAGGGCTGGAGCAAAGCGGGGGGATGGTGCGGGTGGGGCCGGTGCATTACAATACGGTGGCTGAGATTGAGAGATTTGGGGAGGCGTTGCGGAGGATAGCGTCCAGGAGTGTCTAATGATGTACATTAACCGCTCGTGTAAATGTATAGCGTCAACGCGCCCAAAGTGTCCCCGATCTTAGAAATTCTGTACAACTGTTACGGTCTGCTGATTTCTCTTTGATTTGCCATAGGCACAGGAGGTTTGTTTATTGAGTACAACAAAAAT
>JAGDMX010000359.1 GCA_017860725.1 Chloroflexota bacterium
TATGATCGCCTTTGCACGGTCATCGGCATCCGTGAGCGAAACGAGGTAATCGAACTGTGCCTCGGGCCGCAGGTAGATGGCGCTCTTCTGCGAGAAGTCCTCTTTGGTCAGTTGTCGCGTTTTCCCGCCACGTTTTGGCAGACTCGCCACTATCTCATCTTTGACTGAGAGGTATCGGCTGTAGGCGTGGCGGAGAAAAATCAGGCCCATGACGGGCATGAAGTACTCATTGCTGGCATAATTGGAATTGGCGCGTAGTGTATCGGCAGCGCCCCAGAGGCGCTTTTCTATAGCTTCGATGTGTTCAAGCTGGGCCATGGGTCTTCTTGTGTTTTGCTGTTCTGGTTTTCAAAAGCATGCATCGATTCCGCTCATCGCCGGAACACGAAACCCCATCCCTCAGTCCGAGCAATGGGGTTCTCTATCCGCGTCTCTTTGGTGCAGCCCTTTTTCCTTTAAAATAGGCCATGTCCACCAGTGAGTTTTGGGTTGCTGGTAACTGTCTGTACTGGTTGCCGAATTCTGAGGCAATTTACTCCGATGGGCCTTCGTTTGTCAACCTTGGTATTTTGCCGCGAGCAGATGCCCAGAGCGCCCCTTGAGGTTTCTTTTGCCTCCGGACCGGTGGCGGTTGGGCACTGTTCTCAGAGATCATTTGCAATGGGGCACTCTTGACCGTCAAGGCAGCGCTACCTTGTGTACACTTTCCATGATCGAGGGCACCGATGCGCCATTGTGGGCGATCTGACATGTTGGGAATGCAGCAATGGAGGCCGAAGATGGAATTTGGTGGGTAAACGGACAACTTCCCCGGAGCGGTGGTCGGTCTAACTCCCTGCTATCACTAACTTTGGGCATTTCCGAACGAATTTGCCGCTGATTCAAATGAGGTCACAGGGGACCTTTTACACGCACACACGGAATTTCAGCCAAATCTCGAAGCGATTCGAGAGACAAAAAGATCGACTCCTATTCTTCGGTGCCAGCGCATTTCATTCGGACTGTGATTGGTGTCTGGTGTCTCTTGGAGGGGTAGAATTCGCAGTGTTTTCCAAACCTTTGGATGCGGAGAAAGTCCCTGTGCTCTTAGACGAAGTTCACTGGTTAATGGAGAACAAGAAGTTAAGGTTCATTCTGTGCGGCTCCAGCGCAAGAAAACTCAGGCGTGGTCACGCAAATCTGCTTGTGGCGGTCGAGCTGTCCGCTATGAGCTTCACCCTCTCGGCGCGTTTCTGAAAGCCTTTTTCTTCAAGGGTTCCAGCATGCCCTATCACGGAAAGTTACGCGGGATTCAGTTTATTTGTTAATGGCAACGGCTAAGGATGAGTGGCGCCGTGGAGCGTTATTCATTAATCGACGTTTCCAAATAGCGTCCCTGGCAAAAACACTGCCCGGGAAACATCTCCAGCAAGGTTTTGCTATCAGGAAGGCGTTTGCAGACTTTTCTCTCTGTTCTTCCGTGCGTGATTATTTCCTGTGTCTTTGGCTTTATTCGCCATCAAGATAGACCGCGCATGATTGAGGGCACGATCCGCTGCAATGCTCCTACTGACCGAAAGGAGTTCATCGATCAAGGCGAACCGGATCTCTATTTCGTCCGCCGGCAGTTTCTTCAAACCATACCTGTTCTCAATATAAATCACCTGCCCATTTTTTCCGATAACATGGGGGCGCGCTCTCACCTGGGTGGATGAAGTGGAGACCATCTTGAGCACTTCATTATCATCCGGTTTCTCATTTTGGAACTGGTACTGACCCGCTAACACCAGTCCGATTTTGGGCCAAAGGCTGTCAGGTATCCTATTCAAGCCAGCCTGCTCAACCAGTGTAGCATGGGCATCTAGATCTTTAATGGCGACTTGCGCTAGGATCTGCAGAGCAAAAAGGCTCTTGTCTGCATAAACGTCCGTGCTTTGCACCGCTTTGGTATCCGTTGTCATCTCCGGACGCTCTTTCACCATGGTGATTAAGGAGGGAATACCTTTTCCCTCGGGAACTGCCGCCAAGCCTAAAATAGAATAATATCCCCAATGGTTCAAATTATCTTCCAGGTCAGCGACGACGGTCTCATCGCCATAGGTCGTTAGTACCTGAAATAAGAGGCTCACATCCTCCGGCCACAGCTGGTTTTCCAAAGCCCCGCCGAGAGTCTCCCGCGCTGCCTGCACCGCGATATCGCGGTGTGCCCCTGGGGCTACCTCATCAAGGTATTTGGCCAGTCTATTGATTTCCCGTGGCTCACCCGTGAACTGCAGTTGTTCGACTAATATGGACTCTGCTTCGGGACCGCCGATCCGGCGCACAACGTCCAAAAGGCTGAGGCGGATAGTTTTATAATAAGCCGACGGTTCCGCGGCGTCCACTATTTCGTTGACGAAGAAATCTTCCCCGCTCTTCAGATACTGGCGGATGGAAGGCAAAACAGCCTCTCTCCGGGCAACAAGCGCTTCCAGAATCCGGCTTATTTCAGGGACCATTTCAGGCGTCGCCCAGGTGTCCTGAGCGGCTCTTGATAAGTTGAGTACCAGATCATTGGCATAAGGAGATTGGGTTGCAGCCCCAACTCCGGATCGACCCTTGTCGAGGGAACTAGAAACATGAGCGAGCCTTTTTTGAGTGTTTCCCGCGCTCTGTGTTACCGCGGTTTGAATCGACGGCGCCTTGCTCTGGCTTGAGAGAGGTTTACCCCTGCCCTCGGTCGGTTTCACGGCCAACTGATGCCGATTCGGAATCGGGCTTGAATCAGCTGAAGACGTTTGCACCGGCGGGTTCTCCGGCACCTGATGGATGGACAAAAAACAAAGCACAAGAACAGCCAACCCTCCTAGAAGGGTTATGAGAATACTGAAACCGCGTCGCGAGACGCGCAGCTTGATCCGTGCAGTCTGCTTTTTTCTTGGCAGACTCATAAGGCCTCCTTAAATAATACCCTACGAACTGTGAAAAAAACTGATGATCTGCGGGCGGAAAACCGCCGGCATAGTAACACTATTTGCTTGTCATCTCTAAGTAAAACTAGAACGATTGTAGCCATTCAAAACTGGCCGCTATAAAAATGTTGATGGTGATTGAGGGGACCGGCCGAGACCGGCCCCCCAGGGTTAATCCGATCCCCCATTAACTCTGGCTCACGGTGTGCACAGATTGCCGTTGTTGTACCTGTCGAGCGTGGCTGCCAGTTGGTTCGCAGCCGGGTACCGCGCGTCCCGTGGCCGCAGATAATTGCGGGTACCGTTGAAGTTGATGGTTTCAAGCAGCGCCTGCCCAGCGTTGACAGCGTCCACTGCCTCCTGACATGTCTCAGCACCAGCCGACAGGTTTAACTTCGCAGCCAGCAACTGGGCAGCCAGGTTGTAAGCGGCATCACTCGCCATCTTCTCGCCAGTGCTCTTACGCTTGTCGAGGATCTTTACAGCTATCAGGCAGTCGCCATCGCCCAATTCCAGTTTCCCAATAGTGTACCCCGGATTCTCCAGCAGATCGTCCAGAAGGTACCGGCCAGCATCCGGGCCGCCGACGGAGGCGGCTGATTGATCCTGGTTACCACCTGTGCAGGTGTTCCAGTTCTTCCAGAAGCCTATCGTACGCGGCTCGCCACCCGGGGTGTCGTCATTGGTGAGCGTGCAGGTCTTGCTCTCTCCCAGAGCCACCGTCACGGCACCATTGCTGTCGCACTCACCGCTGAAGCCCTGAAACGTGTAGCCGGGCAGC
>JAGDMX010000360.1 GCA_017860725.1 Chloroflexota bacterium
ATTCGTTCAGAGTGTACACACAAAGGTCAATGCCGACCGGGAAACCGACTGGCAGATATGGAGAGATACGGTCTCGCATGGGGATATTTGAGGCGGCAACAATCAAGCACAAGTCAACGTCACTGCCGGGGCTTGGATAGCCATGCACCCAGGAGCCAAACCAGAAAAGGCGGTTGATTTCCGGGAACTCCTTACGCAACCATCCTGCGTATGCTTGAACAGCTTTGGTGATCTCAATCCGATCAATTGATCTGATTATGACAGTATTCAAGGATCGCCTTCCCAGGCATCCTGGCCAAACTTGAGGAATACGGCCTTGTGAGCCTTCTCAGCCGCCTGATGGGCTGCGAAACAGCTCCAATCTAAATCGTTGGACTTCATGGAGTTGCTGGCGTGGCGCATATCAGCCTCGCCCTGCCGGAACCAGTCAAGGTAGCGGTTGCTCACAGGCTAAATTTAGCATTGTAGTTCCCGCCGGGTAAGACAACCGACCTACTTTCTAAGTGGTTCGCTACAGACGCTCGTTACCGCCAAGTAACTGTGTTACTTCCCATTCCTATATTGTCAGTCCGGTGGCGGGTTTTCGTTTATAATCTGCCTATTATTCCCCCATTGCACAACTAAGTCAGGTTTCTTGCCCATTCGGGATTGCTGTTCTATAATAAAACTTGTAGCTAATTTGCAGATTGAAGCGAACACACAAACGATGATCCGAAATCGCTAGCCAGCCGGTTCTGTTATCCGGCTGCAGGAGGTGTACTTCGATTAAATTACCCATCAAGGTTTCACCAACAAGGAAAAAGAGAGCATATCCGTAACTAATCAAATGGAGGAACAGAAATGAAGAAACTTCACATCCTTGCCTCGGTGCTGGTTGTATTGAGCTTGCTCCTGGCTGCCTGCGGTGGAGGGGCCGAGACACCCGAAGAAACACAACCGCCGGTAGAACAGCCAATCGAAACACAGCCGACCGAGCCTGCCGTGGCACCTGCTGAAGACAAGCTGGCTGAGGTTATGGCGCGCGGCATCTTGATCGTATCTTCGGACCCGGCTTACCCGCCACAGTCCGAGCTGGTGCCGAATGCCGTGCGACCGGCCGATACCAAGTGCGCTACCGACCAGAAGACCTCCGCTGAGCTGCAGGGGTTTGACATTGACGTGTCGGTGGAAATCGCCAAGCGCTTGGGCCTGGAAGCATGCTTTGTAACCCCTGACTGGACCTTGATCACCGCCGGCAATTGGGCGGATCGCTGGGACCTCAGCGTGGGATCCATGACGATCACACCGGAGCGTATGCAGAATCTCTTCTTCTCCCAGCCCTATTACACTACCCCGGCAGCCTTCTTCGTCCACACCGACAACACCAGCTTTACACAGCCGTCTGACCTCTCGGGGAAGAAAATTGGCGCCTGTACGGGCTGTACTTACGATGCTTACCTGTCTAAGACTCTCAGCATTCCGGGTGAGGAGATTAACTTCATCGTCGATGATGCGGTCTTTTCCGGTTACGAAACCGACTCATTTGCCCTCGACGACCTGGCGCTAGGCGATGGCACCCGGCTGGATGCGGTTCTCACCGCACAGCCTACCGGTGTACAGGCCATCCAGTCCGGCAAACCGCTCAAGCAGCTTGGCGACCCGGTTTACTTCGAGTATCTGGCTGCGGCCATTGATAAGGCCCACAGCAAAGATCCAACTTCCTTCGTACAGAAGCTCACTGAGGTCATCCAGCAGATGCACGCCGATGGAACCTTGCTCGGGCTTTCTCAGAAGTATTATGGCTTGGATCTGACTACAGCCGCTGGAGAGTTCGACGTATCCCTGTTAGGACAGTAATCGCTGCATGCATTACGATGGGGTGAGGATTAACATCCTCACCCCTTACTCTTTGCCAAAGGAGTGATCAATGGCTGTTGAGGCGCTCTCCCCACCGGTAGGCCAGCCTCCCGACCCGGATTATCAGATGGGTCTGGATTTAATGGCCTTCCAGCAAAAACAACGCAGGATTCTTTCGATCAAGATTGCGGTTGTCTGGCTCGTCCTGCTCGGTTTCGTTATCAGCTTCCTGTTATTTATCGAGTTCGATTTCGCCTACGTGGTCGAAAATGCCTGGTTTATCATCAAAGAAGGCGCCAAATGGACGATCATTATCTCGGTTGTGTCGATCTTCTTTGCCACTATTCTGGCGCTCCTGGGCGCCCTCGGACGCCTGTCTAAGAACTCGATTGCACTGGGCATCTCCGGTTTCTATGTCTCTCTGTTCCGGGGGACACCGCTTCTGATCCAGATTTATGTCATCTACTTAGGTCTTCCGCAGGTAGGGAAGTCGCTGGCGCTGCTGGGAGCCAGCCTGGGATTGCCATTCTTATCCACGGTAGGGGATTGGTTCATCCTGACCCCGATTCAATCTGGCGTCCTGGCACTGAGCCTGAACTATGGCGCCTATATGACAGAAATTTTCCGCGCTGGACTGCAGTCTATCCACCACGGGCAGAATGAAGCTGCAGTCTCATTAGGTTTATCCCGCTGGCAAACCATCCGCCGGGTAATCCTCCCGCAGGCAGTGCGTATCATTATCCCGGATATCGGCAACCAGTTCATCGCCATGCAGAAAGACTCTTCACTGGTATCGATCATGGGTGTATGGGAGCTGACCTATATGGCAAACCGCATGGCACGCAAGGACATTAAATTCATGGAGATGTTCCTGCTGGCGGCTGCGGCATATTGGGTCCTGACCATCATTTCATCCTGGCTGGAGGGGCTGCTGGAAAAGCGGCTGTCGCATGCCTATGAACGCTAAACCATTAATTCAGGTGGAGAATCTCCACAAATGGTTCGGTATGCTGCACGTTTTGAGAGGCGTGTCTTTCACCGTCCAGACGCGCGAAGTGCTGGTATTGATCGGAAGAAGCGGTTCCGGTAAAAGCACCATGCTGCGCTGTGTGAACTTTCTGGAAGAGCCTTCGGCAGGGACGATCCAGGTTGGCGATGTCGTTGTTGGTTGCAATCCCGGCGTCCAGCCGGACGACAAAGATATCCTGGCAGTTCGTCTGCAGACCGGCATGGTCTTCCAGGAGTTCAACCTGTTCCCGCATATGACCGTGATTCAAAACGTCATCGAAGGACTGACCACCGTAAAGAAAATGCCCAAGGACAAAGCGGTTGCCTTTGGTGAGAAATACCTGGCCAAAGTTGGCCTGCTGGAAAAAAGGGACGTGTTTCCTATTCGCCTATCCGGCGGGCAGAAACAGCGGGTGGCAATTGCACGCAGTCTGGCGATGGAGCCAAAGGTGATGCTTTTCGATGAACCGACCTCGGCGCTGGATCCCGAGCTGATCGGCGAGGTATTGGATGTTATCCGCGAGCTGGCCTATGAAGGGATGTCGATGATCATTGTCACGCACGAGATGGGATTTGCCCAGGATGTTGGCGATCGCGTGATGTACCTTGAAAACGGCATCATTGTGGAAGAGGGGCTACCGCCGGAGATGTTTAAGGACCCCAAAGACCCCAGGACAAAAAATTTCCTGGAGCCGATCAAGAAGTATCACACCCTTTAGCTGGCGTGTGCTAGCACCTGCACAGCCTGCAGCAGGGCGTCAATATCCTGGCTGGTGTTATAGCCTTGGATAGATATCCTCAGGAATTTCTGACCATCCCAATCGATGGTGGGAGCTTCGATCCGGTATTCATCGTACAACCT
>JAGDMX010000361.1 GCA_017860725.1 Chloroflexota bacterium
GAGCAATCTAGTTTGCACGGCAAGGTTTCAGGCCCTGGATAAAGGCCAGGCGCCGATCCGGCAGGCTGGGTCGGCGCCCTGCAAGATAGGCTAGAATGGCGGCAAGCTTTGCTGTTTGCCGTTATTACCCCAACACACAATTTGTCCATCACTCTTGATGGCGCAAGTGTTACGGAGGCCCGCTTCGATCTGGGTGAATATGCCTGTGGTTGGCGTGGCAGACACACGGTTATCATCATTGCTCCCCCAGCAGGCGATCGAGCCATCGGTCTTGATACCACAGCCATGCCAGTTACCCGTTGCGACTTGAATATAGCTCCCGGACGGAATCGGGCTCACACGTTTTGCGTCGTTATCCCCCCAGCATATGGCGGTGTTGTCGGCCTTGATCCCGCATGTGTGCCAGGAGGCCGCGCTGATCTGTTTGAAAGCGATGTTGGCCGGCGGCTTTGTTCGACCCGTGCCACCGTCACCCCCCCAGCACTGCACGAAACTGTTATCCGTTCGAATTCCACAGTTGTGCCAGGCTCCTGAGGTGATCTGTTTGAAGGTCACACCGGCTGGTGGGGTTGCCCGACCCTCGTCGTTATCTCCCCAGCATACGACGGAGCCGTCGATCTTGAGAGCGCAGGAGTGCCATTTGCCCGCGGAAACCTGCTTGTAGTTCGCGTCGGTCGGGTGCTTGCTCACCTGGCCATTGGAGTCCCACCCCCAGCACGCGATCGTCTTATCGGTCTTGACGCCGCAGGTGTGAAGTTCGCCCGCACTGATCTGGCTGAATGTGCCGGCTGGAGCGTTCAACCGGCCGTCGTTGGTATTCCCCCAGCAAACCACCGTACCATCTTGCTTAATCGCGCAGCTATGTTCCTCTCCCGCGGTGACCTGGGTGAAGACGGTTGGGTGTATTTCCGGAGGCGTCACCTCGGGTCCTAGGATCATTTCATCGTGCATATACCATCTTTCGAGACTCTCCTGGGTGTAGGATTCCGCAAGGTGCACGCCATAAAAGACGTATAGATGACGGTCAACCCCGCCGCTGGCATTCGGCACCTTATTAATTGCGCCTCCGGCTGCCCACGGAAAAGAGTAGGAAGTCAAGGGAACTCCCGTGTCCGGCAGATACACCAGTTGGGTTGAATCAGACCAGGTCCATGTCCCATAGTCGAGCGTGATCATCTTGGGTGTCTGACCATAGATCAGACCGGTCTCCATCCCGGTCCCCCCACCCAGATTCACCAATGTAGGGCGGAAGGTATTATCTGTAAATTTACCAATAGTGCCTCGATACTCGCCGTTATTGACCGCGATCACCTGTCCGGTAGATGCCACGAGCGCCGTAGTGGTGGCAGACGGCCAGTACATTGCGTCGACGAAATCGTTTGAAACAGGCACCCCTCCCAGATCTCCGCTAACCAAGGCATCATCAGACCAGGTTGTTCCAAAGTCGTCGCTGTAAAACCAGCGGAGCTTACCCTCGTGGGCATAGTAGACGGAGATCCGATGGTTTACCGGGTCGTAAACCGGCGCGACAGTAGCTTTCTCATAGATGCCAACGTTTGGAATGGATTTCCAGTCACTTGCGTCCCACGCTCCACTCCCAGTGCTTTCGTCGTAGTTATACCTTACATACCAGATTGGCGAACAACAGATATTTTCGGACCATCTGTGTCCTGTGGAGAACACCCATAGCGTGTCACCGGCTATCATCGGCTGAAGCGGAGCTTCGGTTTCGCCCTTCGGCAGCCAAAATGAAGCGAAATTGCCGCTATTGGGATCGAAAGTTCGGGCCTCCATGCGCCAGTTATCATCATAACCGGGATTGTAGTTTATTGAGAAGACATAGAATTTGCCTTTATAGTAGATTCCGTTGGCATTTTCCCAGGATTCTTCCATACCACCCCAGTCCGGTATCGGTGTAACCTGGCCCAACATACCACCATCCAGGTGTAACACTGCCAGGCCAGTTCCAACTTCGTTGCCAACCGCCAGAACAAACTGACCGGTCAGCCCGCTCGGTAGCTCGAAGCGGATGGTGTTCATACTCCAGTCCAGGATCTTCGGGTCTTCAACAACCAAATCATCGCCCCCCTCGCCAACCAGATACCCGACGCGGAGCGAACCTTTCTGATCGCCAAAGTACTCCCCCACAACTGTGGCCAAAGCACCATCGAGCAACAGGCTCCCTGAAGTAACCCGTGGGCGCCGGAAGTTAAAAGATTCAAACGTCAGCGCCTCAGCAGGCTGCTTGTCGCCCTGGAGCAAGACAGTGATGGCGTACGCGTCAGGGTGCTGCGGCTTGTCCACCAGGAAGGTGATCTCTGGTTCGCTCCAGGCAAGCACCTTGGATTTCTCGGACCCCAGCAGAACCTCCCCCTGCTTGTCGCCAAAGCCCGCGCCAGTGATCGTCACCACCGTGCCCACGGTCCCTTCCGCCGGGCTCACGCCCGCGATGCCCGCTTGCGCCTGCGCCAGGCCGGCGCTCCCGCCTACCAGGGTTACCAACAGGACGAGAGCCATCAGGAAATTCCATTTTGTCTTCATTTCTGACTCCTTTCATCAAATCACGATTGGTTTGGTTTGCATTGTCAAAAGGACTTACAGCGGTTTATCCGAACCTATTCAGCCTTGATCGATTCATGTTTCAACCCCTTTCCCGGTTCCGGCATTTTGGCCGTTCAACTGTTGTAAAGTTCTCGCAGAAAGCTGACGAATGGTGCTGACCAGGTCCGACATGCTTAGCGCCTGCTGTGAGCGGCTCGAAAAAACCAGCATTTCATCGCTGTCCGGATCGACACCAATTAACATCACACCCGGCTGTTCACGCAGCAACTGGATATCAACATCAGGGGGCGGATCGCTCAGGTCGTAGACGATTGCGGCGGGATTATGTTCGTATAAATATTGCCGGCAATTGGGGGAATGGGGATCAATCCACATCGCCTCAAGGTTCGAGTCCGCTTTTAGACTGACCGCAACGCCCGCCATATTGAGGGAACTGCCATAAACGATCACCCGTGTCCTTTTCTCCAATGTGCACCTCGTGCGTCTGAGATCACTTCCATATTACATAAAACTCTGGCAAATTCGAAGGCGCGAAGGTGCAGTCGAGGCGAAAAAAAAGTACAGTCTCCCGGGTGAAGAGGCTGTACTTTAGGGCAAATTGTTAGGCAAAGAATAGTGAACTGTGAAGTGGTAGTTGCGAACGGAAACAGTTTATTGTTTTCCGTTATCTGTCTAAATACTCTCGGCGTCTCCACGTCCTCCGGTCATTCCATGGCGAGCGGCATAGGCAATGACCTGGGCGCGATTTTGCAGGTGCAGGTGATCCAGGATCTCCGCCATGTGGTACTTGACTGTCCGCTCCGCGATGCCGATTGTCCCAGCCACCTGCCGGTAGGTTTGCCCCTGAGCCACCAGGGTCAGGATCTGTATCTGCCGCGGTGATAAGGCTGTCTGTGTTGCACCCTCTGGCGGTTGTCCTGCCGGATCCGTGTCACCTCTCTCTGCGTCTCGAATCTCCATCCGGGCTGGCTGGTGTGAAAATTCCTTGAGGATTTTTTCCGCCAGACCGGGCGAGAAGGGTGGGTGACCAGCCTGCAGCTCGACGAGATAGGCAAAGAAGTCTTCCGCTTCCAGGCGTTTGAGCAGGTAGCCGGATGCTCCGCTCTTAACCGCCTCGAACAGGTCGTGCTCA
>JAGDMX010000362.1 GCA_017860725.1 Chloroflexota bacterium
TGAACGCTTGATAAAAGAAAGATTGATCCAGATTTGCGCAATTCCTAATCCACGACTTCTAGGATACAGCGTGGCGGCCGATGTGTTCATTGAAGTGGAAGCCGATAGAATATTCGAGGTGGCCCGGTTATTGGCTGATTATGAGTGCATCAGTTATGTGGCCTGCTCGATTGGCGAGGCCGATGTCAGCGTCCAGGTATTGGCGCAGAACACCGATGAGGTCTATGCTTTTGTTACCGAAGTAATCCGAAAAATACCTGGAGTTCGAAAAACAGTTACCTCGATTGTGCCGGTTGTCTTAAAAGATATCCATCAATGGCGCGTCCCAGAGTCGGTCTGCGTGGACGAAGTCAACACCAACCGATAGATCGTTAAATAAATTCAGGAGATCTTCTTGGTCATGTCCCAACATCTACAGGAAGCTATCGCTTATTCTCACCGCTGGATTAACTTGATCCATCAGCCTCAGGTAAGCGATACGGAAGCAAAGTCGATTATTGATGAATCCAAGCAAAACTTCGCCGAACACTTCAACCGGGGCTGGTTGGAATATCGCAAGTCCGTCACTGAGGCTGGAGACTGGGCAGCCGTTGAATGGACGGGTCACGGGGCTGTGTTCACGGACATTCTGGGTCGCGAATATATCGACTGCCTGGGGGGATATGGTCTGCTTGATCTCGGTTGGTCACATCCGGAAGTCGTAGACACAGTGCGTGCTCAATTAGGGCGAACTCCCATGCCCAGCCAGGAGCTTATCGATCCTTTGCGTGGTGTCTTGGCTCACCTGATGGCTGCCATTACGCCCGGCGATATTAAATACAGCTTCTTTTGTGCTACCGGGACGGAAGCAGTCGAGGGCGCGATCAAACTTGCCAAACTTTACACCCGCAAACCAGGATTTATCGCTGCTCTAAAGGCGTTTCACGGCAAGACCATGGGGTCGTTGAGCATGATGGGTAAATCCGACTACAAGCAGCCGGTAGGCATCCTTTACGGTGGACCTGTTTTCCATGTTCCTTTCGGTGATGCAGACGCACTAGAACGCCAGCTCGATACCTGTCAAAAAGTGGGAGTAGAGATCGCAGCCGTGCTACTCGAGCCAATCCAGGGCGAGGCAGGCGCGATTGTTCCACCGGACGATTTCTGGCCGCGTGCCCGCGAGCTGACCCGACAATACGGCGTGCTGCTCATCGCTGATGAAGTCCAGACTGGCATGGGACGCACCGGGAAACTCTGGGGGGTAGACCATTGGGATGTCCAACCGGACATCCTGGCCGTCGCCAAGTCACTTGGAGGTGGAGTGATGCCGGTGGGAGCTTTCTGTTCCACGGAAGAAATCTGGCAGCCGTTGATGTACCCCAATCCCTTTATGCAAACCACCACAACCGGCGGTGGTGCTCTGGCTTGCAGCGCTGCCATTGCAGCCATCCACATCACACTGCGAGATCGTCTGTGGGAGCAGGCCGCGGACAAAGGAGATTATTTCATCCCTCGCCTTCAGTCTCTGGCAGACCAGTACCCACAAATTTTCGCCCGTATTACCGGTAAAGGTCTGTTAATTGGTATGCACTTCCACGACAGTACCGTCGGTTATAAAGTCGCTGCCGGTTTATTCCGACGAGGGGTGCTGGTTGCCGGTACACTGACCAATGCACAAACTGTACGTATTGAACCGCCATTAGTCATCAGTTACGAGCAGATTGACCAGGTATTGGATCGCTTGACCGATACTTTGGCTGAAATTGCCAGGACACTATAAAGGTGGTCAGGATAAATTGGAGATGATGACTGAGACCTCTGGGATAGCGATCGAGTTGAAGAATGTGGTAAAGCGCTTCCCCAATCCAGGTGGCGGGGAAGTTGTGGCAGTGGATCACGTTAACCTCAAAATTCGAAATGGCGAGTTTTTCTCCTTACTTGGACCATCCGGCTGCGGTAAAACGACCTCATTGCGTATGGTAGCCGGATTTGAATGGCCAACCGAAGGAGAGATCTTTCTCAATGGAAAAGCTATTGGGCGCACACCACCATTCTTACGCCAGGTCAATACCGTCTTCCAGAACTACGCCCTCTTCCAGCATATGACGGTATTCCAGAATGTCGCTTTCGGCCTGGAAATGGAAAAGGCAACCAAATCAGAGATTGACCGTAGAGTTAACGCAGCACTTGAGATGGTCCAGCTTGGAAAACTTGGCAATCGTAAGCCACGCCAGCTATCCGGCGGGCAACAGCAGCGGGTTGCCCTGGCGCGGGCATTGGTCAAACGACCAGCAGTTCTGTTATTGGATGAGCCACTCGGTGCGCTGGACATGAAGTTGCGTAAAGAAATGCAGTTAGAGCTAAAAGCGCTGCAGGAACAGGTGGGGATCACATTTATATACGTTACCCACGACCAGGAAGAAGCCTTAACCATGTCGGATCGCATCGCAGTAATGGATCGAGGTAAAGCCTTACAGGTGGGCTCACCCGTGGAAATCTATGAAAGACCGAACTGCCGGTTCGTAGCCGATTTCATCGGAGAGACGAATTTTATCTCTGGGGTTGTCACAGATATTAGTGAAGGTTTGGCAACGGTTCGTCTAGATTTTACCGATCGAGAGATGGTTGGTCTGCCGCAAGGAGATGTCCGCCGCGGCCAAAAAGTTAGCATATCTGTTCGACCCGAGAAACTTCGCCTGGTCCAAGAGATGGCCTACAATATTGGTCAGGTGCCGAACAGCCTCAATAGCTTCCCGGTAAAAGTAATCACTACCACCTATATTGGCTCGGATACTCGTGTCCTGGTTGAGATGAACGAGCATATCCATCTACGCGTTTGGGAGCAGAACCGCATTTCAACGCTTGACCCCCAGGCGTATTACATGGAAGGCCAGCAGGTTTGGGTTACCGCTCTAAATGAAAATGTCCTGGTATTGCCCGAGGAGGAAGGATGAGCGAGGCTCCCCAGACACCTCCAACCGTGAAACAAAAACGCAACCTGTTAACCAGGCTGCGTGAAGAACCTCGCAGCCAAGGAATGGCATTAGTCACTCCAACAATGATGTACCTTACATTGTTCCTGATCGTGCCATTGATATTAATTGTTGTGCTCAGCTTTCTCTCACGTGGCACGTATGGCAACGTCTTGTACCAATTTAATCTTGGCAATTATGCGCGGCTCTTTGACACGATCTATATTCGCATCCTGGGTTTCTCACTACTTGTAGCAGCCGGGACGACGATATTTACACTGGTCATGGGATACCCCCTGGCCTATTATATTGCCCGCGCACCATTGCGCCAGCGCTCCATGCTGCTCTTCTTGATCCTGGTGCCGTTCTGGACCAACTTCATCATTCGCATTTACGCCTGGATCATGATTCTGCGCACCGAAGGATTGTTAAATAGCTTCCTGCTAAAGATCGGCCTGATCCAGGTACCTCTGGATATCTTGTACTCCCCCACTGCCGTACTAATCGGGATGGTTTACGAATTCCTGCCCTTCATGGTTTTGCCCTTATACACTTCGCTGGAAAAGATCGAGCAGTCACAGCTAGAAGCCGCCGCCGATCTGGGCGCCCGACCGTGGAAAGCATTCATGCGAGTAACTTTGCCACTCAGTATTCCCGGCATGGTTGCCGGCTCGATCCTGGTGTTCATCCCGGCGATGGGGATGTTCGTCGTGCCAGACCTGATGGGCGGAGCTAAAAC
>JAGDMX010000363.1 GCA_017860725.1 Chloroflexota bacterium
TCCTGTGCCCAGCGCTCCTGCTCGCGCAGCGATTGGCCACGCAACAGCAGGTATTCGGGTCGACCTTCTCGATCCCATACCGCAGCCTGCCGTTGCAGTAGCGACTGGCGGTTTTGCTGCCACCAGGCATTGTTTTGGCGCACCACCGGGATCAGGCCCTCGTGAGCCAACTCGAACCAAGTCTGCCCGCCGCGTGTCAGGCTGACAACCAGACCGGCTTCCATTAGGGCGCGGATGGCGCGCAAGTCGAGGTCGCCGGCCCGCTGGCGCTCTTCCTTTACCAGGGTGCGCTTGCCCTGCGGTGTGATCATGGTATGCTCGAACCAGTGCCGGATTTGCCGTTCCGGCAGGTTACTGCGTTGGGCTGCGACCGCCACGAATTCGGCGTAGTACGCTCCCTGGTCGATCTCGGCATAGCTGGCTGGCTCTACGCCCGACTTCAGAGTTACCGGGTCAGGATGTGAGTTATCGGCATCGGCCTGGGTCGAACTACACACCAGCCGGAAATCGGATACACCAATCTCATTTTCACTCTGGCGCTTGAGCCACACCCGCTGGCAAATTGCCTGCAGTTGTAGCGGCTCGATGGGTTGGTCTGTGACATCCCGCCAGGAACCGTCTGCCAGGGGTACGCGTTTCAATCGCAGATATTGGATTATCTCCCGGGAGGCAGCTTCGTTGATGACGACAGGCGGCGTGAAGCGCTTTATCGGCTCCTCGATGGCCGCTAGCGCTGATACCGGATCCAGCAAAGGCAGGCGGTAGCGCTTACCTGACAGTCCGGCGAGGTAACCGAGGTAGCGATCCATGCGGGCGACAAACTCTTCCTGCAGGACAATTACAGCCAGAAAGCCATAGTTATCCAGCGTCTGCCCGAGCTCCTGAATAAAAACCTCTTTCAGATCCCGGTCGCTCGGGTCAAGCCAAAATAACTCCTCGAACTGGTCGAACACCAGCATCTGGCCACGCTCACCGGGCAGCCGGGAGGCTGCACTGATCTCTAAATAGTGCTGCAGATAGCTCTCCAAGGTGAAATTGGCTAGTCGTGTAGGCGCCATGCGTAAATCCACCGGCAGCGACTCTTCCAGGCAAATAATGGTGCTCATCCGATAAGGATTTGGCTTGACTGCAGCCAGCCAGGGCGGCCTGGTGGTGGGATGACCGCTCTCTCGGTTGTCCGGCTCCTCGGCATACCATTCGTTGGGGGGTTCTTCGTCAACCGGCGCAGACGCCATGCCGGTCAAATGTGCCAGCCCGACGCGGATCACTGCCAGGGTGGGGTAGCCTTGCTGCTGCATGGCCGGTATCAGCCCCGCCTGGACCAGTGAAGTCTTGCCAGTGCCGGTGGGAGCGTAGAACAACACTACCTTCTGCTCAATCAACAGCTCGCCCAGTTCCTGGATTTCCTGCTGGTGACCAAAGAACAACGCTTCATTGACGCGATAGGGTCGCAGGCCAACATACGGGCTGCCGGTTGGAATCGGATTGTAAGGCGTGCTCATGGTTTACCCTGGCAGGATGTGTTCATCTTCAGTCCCCAATAAGAAGTATATAGAAGCGGATAGAATGAAACTGGCCTTAATATTATACCCCGAATGAGTAGCGGTTGATCCAGCTTGTCGTAGAGTGATTTGTTCTAAGAATTCTTATATAACCCTTGACAAAATAGAACTTTTGTTCTATTATTTGATCTGCCCGCTGCTTTACCATCCATCGCCCCGGGCCGAGAATTTATCCGTTTTGTTCAGCCTGAAGGAGGTTTACCATGAACGGTAATGGAAAGGACAATGCATTTTCCAGCCGCATTCGCAGTGTAGGCCTGCAGCGCGGCCTGGTCTTCGGGGCGATCATTATCGTCGCCCTGATGGCCTTCGAGATGTTCAATTTTAGCACCACCCAATTCGCCCTGGAAGATTTGCTGGGTGGCTTGACTTTCTTTGGCATCTCCTGGGCTACCATCCTGGCGATTGCCTTCTGCGGCATTGATTTTGCCGGAATCGCCCGCCTGTTCACCCCTGAGCAAGGCGCTGATGAGCCTAAAGAAGTCTGGTACCTGTTTGGAGCCTGGCTACTGGCTGCCACAATGAACGCCATGCTCACCTGGTGGGGCGTCTCGATTGCTCTACTAAACCGCCAGTCTGCCGGCACCGCCGTCATCGAAAGCGAGCTCCTGCTGAAGGTGGTCCCGGTCTTTGTGGCGGTGATGGTCTGGCTGATCCGTGTTCTAATCATTGGCACCTTCTCGGTTGCTGGAGATCGCCTGTTCAGCATGTCTGACCAGCCCGGGCGCTCGACCAACCGCCAGCCGCGACCGGTTCGCCAGCCAGGTTTACCGGTCCCGCAGCCATCCCCGAGAGCTGTCATGCCCGCGCCAGCGCCCACTTTCCGCCCTGCTCCAAAATCGGCTTCCCAGGCAGAGCCGGGTTACGCTCGCCCGGAGCCGACTTATGTCCCCATGCAGGCTTCCTCCCAGCCCTCTGCGCCTCGTTCGGCTGGCTTCTCCTCCACGGGCGAAGGCGGTTACAAGCCCTTACCGCCTCGAAAATAACCTATCCTCTTCTCCTCCTATGACACCGCACCCTGCAGTGAACCCCTGCAGGGTGCGGCGCGTTGCTCTGGATATTATCCCCCCTCACGGCTTACAAAGGGGGGCAGCAAGTCTGATAGTTAGCGTGTTCCAACTTCAATATAGGTCAACGCCCCGCCAGGATAGCTCAGTGACAAGGTGTTGCCTGAAATCTGGGCTGTGGTAACCTGCCCCAGTGAGGCCAGGTAATTGGTCTCCTGCTGCATGACTTGCTGCGGGCAGGCCAGCTGGGAGGTAACCAATCCCGAAGTCGTCACGCTGAAAGTCCCATCTCCATTGTCTGTAGCAGTGTAACCGCCACTATAAGTGTTGCAGCCAGCAAACCCGGCGACCTGTCCACCCAGGAACTGCAAGGTAATTGCTGTACCTGGGACAGGCGCTGGGGAACTGAGTGTCCACACAGCAGCATCCAGCCGGCTATTAATCGATACTTGCATGGATACACTGCTGCTTAGCCCACTGGCGTCGGTCACGGTCACGGTGACCTGGTACGTCCCGCCGTGGTTGTAGAGATAGGTAGCATTGGGATCTGCTGAGGGCGGCCTGCTTACGCCATCCCCGAAATCAAACTGGTAGGTGGCGATCGGGTTGCTTCCCTGGGTAGATCCGGCTGCGCTGAACGACACCGGTTCACCGATAAATCCATTGGTTGAGCCGGTGATCGCCGCCGTGGGCGGTGTAGCCGGCGGCTCCGGCTCTGGCTCTGGAGTCACTGGTGTTTCCGTCGGTGGGACAGGCTGGGGAGTGACCGGTGTTTCGGTTGGTGGAACCGGTTGAGGTGTGACCGGTGTCTCTGTTGGAGGGATGGGGCTGGTAATCTGGATGTTGTGGGAGGTCGTTGCTTGCAGGTTGCGTGTGTCAATGGCAGTCATCAATACCCGGTAATTGCCGGACGCGGTGTACACATGCGTCACGATCGCTCCGGTAGCCCGGCCGCCATCGCCGAAGTCCCAGCTATATCGGGCAATCGGTGCTTGGGTAGTGAAAGTAGCAGTGGCATCGAAGGACACTGCGGTGTTGACCGGAGCCGTGTCAGGTGCTGTGATCACCGGGGATGGTGGGATGGCTTCCTCCGGGCGGGTGAGCGGTATCAGCGA
>JAGDMX010000364.1 GCA_017860725.1 Chloroflexota bacterium
CCGAGCAGCGGGGTGGTCATCGCCTGCAGAACGCGCGGGTCAGCCAGGCTGGGTCCGGGGCCGAGTAAAATGCGCTGGGGCAGATCTAGCATTGAGATGGCGGTTTTAGTGGTTTCCATGAGGACTCCTTCGTTGTGAGCTGATTGTATTATATTAACGTCAGTTCGGGATAAGGAAAAATGAGGTGTTTTGGATTGGGCCAGGCTCGATAAACCTGCCGACATCGATTAGAATTACAGGCGTACTGGAAATAAATCATACTCCTGACCATCAACCAAGAGGTGAATATGGCCGAACCGCAGAAATTGCCTGGCAAACAACCGGCAGATCCAGCAGGTGCTATTAAAAAGATGCCCTGGTACCAGCTCTCCGCAACTGACACCCTGCAGTCATTGGGTGTGCAGGCCAAAGTGGGACTCTCCTCAGCAGAGGCTCAGGCTCGCCAGGAGCAGTACGGCCCGAACGAGCTGGTGGAGAAAGGCGGTAGAACCAAGTGGCAAATCCTGCGCGACCAGCTCACCGGGATCCTAACCCTCATCTTGTTCGCCGCAGCGGTCATCTCTTTTGTCCTGGCCGAACACCCCGAAGAGTACATCGATGGATTTGTGATCCTGGCAATCATTGTGCTCAATGCTGCCCTGGGCTACACCCAGGAGCTGAAAGCCGAGCAGTCCATGGCAGCCCTGAAACGTATGGCAGTGCCGCACGTGCGCATCCGCAGGGATGGGCGCGTGCAGGAAATCTCGGCGCGCGATCTGGTACCGGGCGACATCGTCCTGCTGGAAACCGGCAACGTTGTGCCGGCCGATGGCCGGGTACTGGAAAGCACGAATATGCGGGTGATGGAAGCAGCCCTGACCGGTGAGTCAGAAGCAGTCGATAAAGACTCCGCTCTGGTCTTTACATCGGACAAAGCCCTGGGTGACCGGCGCAACATGGTTTATTCGGGCACCGTGGTCAACTACGGGCGTGGCGAGATCATCGTCACCGAAATTGGCATGCAGACCGAGCTAGGTCATATTGCCGAGCTGATCCAGTCAGTAGTAGAGGAAAAGACCCCGCTCCAGGATAGACTGGATAAGCTAGGCAAATACCTGGCCGTGGGGGCGCTGATCCTGGTCGCCGTGATCTTTACATTGGGCATCCTGCGCGATCGTTCACCAGAGAATATCGAGAGAATGCTGCTCACCTCGGTCAGCCTGGCGGTGGCAGCGATCCCAGAAGCGCTAACCGCCGTAGTGACGATTGCCCTCTCGCTGGGGGCGCAGCGCATGCTCAAGCGCCAGGCGCTGATCCGCAAGCTGCCCGCCGTGGAGACGCTGGGCTCGGTTAGCGTGATCTGCTCAGATAAGACCGGTACCCTGACACAAAACCGTATGACGGTCACCGCTCTGGATATCGCCAACCACCAAATCGATCTGGTTCAGCGCCCCGGCGAGAAGCACTTTTTGCTGGACATACCGGAAGGGCATAAAAAAGCCGAAACCATCTTGCCAACGCTGGATTTGCTGCTGATCAGCGGGGCGTTGTGTAACGATGCCGTGCTGGTGCGTCAAGACAAAAGCCCTGAATCACAGAACGATTCAGAGCAACAATGCCAGGGAGATTGCAGTGCAGTAGGCGAC
The DNA here is from genome assembly GCA_017860725.1 of Chloroflexota bacterium. GTDB lineage: Bacteria > Chloroflexota > Anaerolineae > Anaerolineales > UBA4823 > CTSoil-045. The sequence goes on from JAGDMX010000364.1 coordinate 1,626, forward strand.
CCAACCGAAGGCGCCCTTGTGCTGGCAGCCGCCGAGTATGGCATTATGAAGGATGTGCTGGAAGCAGCCTTTCCGCGGGTCGGCGAGCTGCCTTTCGACTCGGTGCGCAAACGTATGACCACCGTCCACCGCACGCCACAGTCGCCGGCCGAGCTGCCCACCAGCCTGATGCCGATCTGGGAGCGGAGGCTCACTACCGAAGCGCCACCGTACCTGGCTTTTACCAAGGGAGCTGTGGATGGAATGCTGGCGATAAGCAGCCAGGTGTGGGTAGAAGGCAAGCTGGAGCCCTTCGATGCCAGCTGGGAGGAACGTATCCAGACCGCCAACGAAGGGATGGCTAAGAAAGGGATGCGCGTCCTGGGGGTAGGCTTGCGGGGTTTCGATCACCAGCCCACTCAAGAAGAACTACAGTCCGTCGAGCAAAATCTGATCCTGGTGGGATTGTTCGGAATGATCGACCCACCGCGGCCGGAAGTTGCGGAGGCCATCGGGCTGTGCAAGACGGCGGGGATCCGCCCGGTGATGATCACCGGCGACCACCCGCTGACCGCCCGACACATCGCCCAGCAGCTAGGCATGACCGACAATGACGAGTTCATCACCGGTCAAGAGCTGGATAAGCTGTCCGAGGTGGAGCTGATCGAAAAGGCTAACCGGGTGTCGGTATTCGCGCGGGTCTCTCCGGAGCACAAACTCAAGCTGATCCAGGCTTTCCAGAGCCAGCAGTTAATCGTCTCCATGACCGGCGATGGGGTCAACGACGCCCCGGCACTGCGCAAAGCAGATATCGGCGTAGCGATGGGTATCACCGGCACTGACGTGGCTAAGGAGGCCGCCGAGATGGTGCTGCTGGACGATAACTTTGCCACCATCGTGGCGGCCGTCGAAGAAGGGCGCGTGATTTACGATAACATCCGCCGCTTCATCAAGTATCTGCTGAGCTGCAATGCCAGCGAGATCGCCGTGATGCTGATTGGGCCCTTGTTGGGCATGCCTATTCCCCTGCTGCCGCTACAAATCCTGTGGATGAACCTGGTGACCGACGGCCTGCCCGCCCTGGCACTGGGCGTCGAACCGGCCGAGAAGAACGTGATGAAGCGCCCTCCTTACTCCTCGACAGAGAGCGTCTTTGGGCGCGGGATGCTGACCTTTATTATCGTGATCGGCATCGTCATGAGCCTGATCTCGATCGGCATCGGGCTTATCGCCTATAACGCTGGCGACCCAGCCTGGCAGACCCTGCTCTTCACCACCCTGATCTTCGCCCAACTGGCCCTGGCGCTGGAGGCGCGCTCGGAAGAAGAATCGCTCTTCCGGCTGGGGGTGTTCACCAATCGTTCGATGATCTGGGCTATTATCTCTACGCTGATCCTGCAGCTACTGGTCGTCTATGTCCCCTTCCTGCAGACCATATTTGACACCGATCCACTCGGCTGGCAGGATCTGCTGACCGCTTTCCTGGCAGGGCTGGGAGTGATCGTGGTAGTCGAAGTCTGGAAGTGGTTTATGCGCCGCAGGAGCCGGATCTAATTCGTCTCACTATAATTACGAGACCGCCGAAGGCGTCTGACCTAAGGCGGTCTTTTCTCAGGAGGCAATCCATGGTACAGCCAGATTGGATAGAGCGGAGCAAACCACTAATGGCATTTGCCGGCCGGATCTATCCCCGATTTGTTTGTGATTTACGGGCGTTGGTCGACATCGAGTCCGAGTCCGGCGACGCCGAGGGCAGTGGACAGATCGCTACGTGGCTACAAGGTAAGTTGGCTGCACTTAGTGCCTCCGTTGAAACGCGCGCTAACACCAACGGCGTGCACCTGATCGCCCGCCTGCCTGGAAATGGCCAGGGACGTTTCCTTTTCCTGATGCACACAGACACTGTCCACCCGCGCGGCTCCTTGCTAAAGCAGCCATTCCTGGTGGATGACCAGGGGCACGCTTACGGCCCGGGAGCCGGCGACTCGAAGTCCAGCGTGGTATTCTCACTATACGTTGCCGAGGCACTTCAGGCGCTGGCAGGTGACAGTTTTAGCGAGATGGT
>JAGDMX010000365.1 GCA_017860725.1 Chloroflexota bacterium
AATGCCCTGGTGGCCCGCTATCGCGATCACATCCTTAACGATTTACCTGAGTTCGAAGGCCTAAATCCCAGTATCGAGCACTTGAGCCGAATCCTTTGCCAGACAATGGCGGCACAGATCCGGGCGAAAAACCTCAATGCAGTCACGGTGAAGCTCTGGGAGAATGAGATCGCCTGGGCAGCTTACCGTTTAGTCATGTAATCCCTGCGATAGTGATGAAGATTGGACTGGTGATATACGGCAGCCTGGAGCTGGTATCCGGGGGTTTCCTCTACGACCGGATGATGGTCGAATATCTTCGCCGCCAGGGAGATCAGGTCCATGTGATTGGTTTGCCTTGGCGCAGCTATGCGCGTCACCTTGAGGACAATCTCTCGGCTGGTTTGATCAGGCATCTGGCTGGATTAGACCTGGATGTGCTGGTCCAGGATGAGCTCAATCACCCATCCTTGTTTTGGGTGAACACGCGTTTACACTCACAGGTGCGCTATCCAATTGTTTCGATCGTGCATCATCTACGCAGTAGTGAGCTGCGCCCGGTCTGGCAGAATCGTCTGTTTGCTAAGGTTGAGCGCCGTTATCTGCGCAGCGTGGATGGATTTATCTTCAACAGCCGGACAACCAGTCAAGTGGTGGCAGAGGTTCTGGGTGCAGCGTGGGAGCAGCCCAACCGGCCGTGGGTGGTGGCATACCCGGCCGGTGACCGGCTGAATCCGCAAATCCAGGAGGCAGAGATTCGTGATCGGGCTATGCAAACAGGTCCATTGCGTCTGGTTTTTCTTGGCAATGTCATCTCTCGCAAGGGGCTGCACACTTTGCTGGCTGCCTTAGCGCAGCTTTCTGGGGATTCCTGGGAGCTGGCTGTAATCGGCAGCCTGGATTTCGAACCCCGCTATGCCCGCGCTGTGCAACAGCAGGCGTTAGAGGCCGGTCTCAGCCACCGAGTGCACTTTGAGGGTGCTCTGAACGGCGCTGAACTGGCCGATACACTGATAAACAGCCACGTTCTGGCGGTGCCTTCTTCTTATGAGGGCTTTGGAATCGTCTATGTGGAGGGCATGGGCTTTGGCCTGCCGGCCATCGCCAGTCTGGGAGGCGCGGCGAGCGAGATCATCGCCGACGGGCGGGATGGCTTTCTGGTTCCGCCGGAGGATGCCCACACTACGGCAAAATGCCTGCAAATTTTGCTTCGCGACCGTAGCCGGTTGGCGCAGATGGGTACAGCCGCACGGCGTCGCTACCTGGCGCATCCCACCTGGGAGCAAACCGGCCGGCAAATCCGCGAGTTTTTACTGACCGTTGTAGCTAAATCGCGATAAATGATTATGACCACCCCTGAAAAATACTCATTCACTCGCTACCTGGCTGCCAAGAAGAGCGTTGACGATCGTGCTCTGAACCGGCAGGTCTGGCAAGCCCTGGTGGAGCAAATACCTACAAGCTCGCCCGTTGCGCCGCTGCGAGTACTGGAAATTGGAGCCGGGATCGGAACGATGATCGAGCGCGTATGGGATTGGCAACTGCTTACTTTCTCGTCCTACACTGCGCTGGACGCTGAAATGGAGAGTGTGATGGTTGCCTGGGAGCGATTGGAGCGTTGGGCCAGGCAGCGCCCGGATATACGTGAAATCCTCAGCGGGGAAGATCTTGTGATCCATGGAGATTCATGCGCTATGGAGATTCGCTTTCTGGCCGGGGATTTGTTTGACTTCATCGCGATCCAGCCGGAACCCTACGATCTTTTAATCGCCAATGCCTTCCTGGATTTGGTCGATATCCCGGCAATGTTGCCGAAGCTGTTTCGGCTTCTCAAACCGGGTGGTTTATTTTACTTTTCGATCAATTTTGACGGGCTGACCCTGTTCGAGCCCGAGATCGACCCGGAATTCGACGCCCAGGTCCAGGCGCTGTACCATAGAACCATGGATGAGCGCATCGTTGACGGGAAACCCTCCGGAGATAGCCGGGTAGGACGTCATTTGTTCGGTCTCCTCCAGGCCAATGGGGCTGAGATTCTACAGGCTGGCGCTTCGGATTGGGTCGTGTTTCCTGGCAGGGCCGGTTATCCTGAAGATGAAGCCTACTTCCTGCACTTTATCATCCATACTCTTCATCAAGCCCTGCATGCACATCCTGAGCTTGATCAGCAGCGCTTCGAGCAATGGATTGCCCTTCGGCACGCCCAGGTGGATCGCGCCGAGTTGTTATATATTGCTCACCAGGTGGATTTTGCAGGACGTTTGCGTTGAGCGGCTCAAATTACGGGAGGCGATGCCGACCTGAGGTACAATGGGGGGGCGTTTAAATTGATTATTGGAGCCACTGTTGAAGAAGTATCTTAGCGATTACCTGTATCTCTTTTCGATCTCCGGGGCGATTGTCCTGCTGGACCAGTACACGAAATACTTGGTGCGTTCCAATCTGGATTATGGTGAGATGTGGTCACCATGGCCCTGGCTGGAACCGTATGCGCGCATCTGGAATTGGAATAATACCGGGGCAGCCTTTGGGATGCTCCAGGGATATAGCTGGCTGTTCACCATCCTGGCGATTATCGTCAGCATCGGGATCATCGTTTTTTTTCCGCGGGTTCCCAAAGAGGATTGGACTCTGCGGCTGGCACTGGCGCTGGAGCTGGGCGGGGCGGTTGGCAACCTGATCGATCGCCTGCGGTTTGGCTCAGTCACGGATTTTGTCTCTGTAGGCAACTTTGCGGTCTTCAATGTGGCCGATGCCAGCATCTCGTTGGGCGTTGTTGTCATGATTTGGGGTGTCTGGAAACGCGAGCGAGACTCGAAGCAGGTAGGACAGATTGGGGATGCGCCCGTCTCTCAACCTACGGCCGAGGCTGGCGAACCTTCTTTGCCCAAGGATCTGCATGGCGAATGACCGGTTAGAAGAGCTGCGATTCAGTGGTGAGACTGCCGAACGCCTGGATAAGTTTCTGGTCGCCAGCCTGCCGGATTTTTCGCGATCCCGCTTGCAAGCCTTGATCAAAGATGGGCGTGTCCTGATCAACGGTGTGCCGGCGCACAAGGCGGGGCAAGTGTTGGATCGATCCGCCGTGGTTCAGGTGCATATCCCGCCGCCTTCACCGACCGATTTAATTCCGGAAGAGATCCCTCTTCAGATCGTTTTCGAGGACGAAAACCTGATTGTAGTCAATAAGCTGGCTGGTATGGTGGTTCACCCGGCTGCCGGGCACACCACCGGGACGTTGGTGCATGCCGCTCTGGGACATGCACCTGACATTTATGGCATCGGTGGTGAGCAACGTCCGGGCGTTGTGCACCGCCTGGATAAAGATACCTCTGGGTTAATCCTGCTGGCTAAAAACGATGCAGCTCATCACTGGCTGCAGGATCAGTTCCGCTTGCGTAAGGTTGAAAAGGTGTATCTGGCCCTGGTGGATGGGCGTCCACCCACGCCCAGTGGGCGGATAGAGGCCTCGGTGGGGCGTGACACGAAACAACGTAAGCAGATGGCGATTGTCCCGCCGGGTAAAGGTCGCCCCGCCAGCAGTGAATATCACACACTGGAACAGTTCGCCCAGCAAACTTTACTAGATGTAAAACCAATTACGGGCCGCACGCATCAAATCCGCCTGCATCTGGCTTTCATCGGCTGTCCGGTGGTGGGCGATACGATTTATGGACACCGG